>PWVY01000322.1 GCA_003561665.1 Thermoplasmata archaeon | reverse complement strand
GTTTTCCCGGCGGGTCCGCGGGGGTTGCGGCTGGTTCCGAAGCCGTGGATCCCGTTGAGGAGTTCGATCAAGCGCTCGTCCAACCAGGGGGGCATGGCGTCGAAGAGGAGTGTGGCGACGTCCGCGGCGACGTCGGGTACGCGTTCGTCGGGCGATTGGTGCAGGCGCATCTGGGTCACGATGTCCGGGTCTTTTGCTTCCTCTCCGGGGGTGAGGTCTTGCGTTTCGGGGAGGCGTGCAAGGTAGAGGGCGGGTTCGTTGGGTTCCAGAAGGAGCGTGATGTCTCCTTGGGGTGTTTCTCGCCAGGGGTGGCGGACGACGATGTGCACGCTGGGTGCGTACGTTGGCCCTGTTTTTGCACCCTTCGGTCGAGAAGGGGGTTTAGGCGTTGGTGGGGTCTCGTCCAAGCGCGCGCATGTGCGCGATGCGTTGCGTGACGAGATCGTCGGTGCCGATGTCGTGTCGGATGTAGATTTCGTCGCTTTGGATGTGTTCAAGCGCGGCTTCGGCTTGCTCGTTCGCGTCCGCGATGGTGTCGCCGGTGCCGACGACGGCGAGGGTGCGGCTTGTGGTGGTGGTGACGCCGCCTTCGGTGGGGTTGCAACTAGGGTAGTAGAGGCGTGCCCCGGTGTCGTGGATGGCGTCTTCGTTGACGTGCACGGTCACGTTCTCGCTGGGGTTGGTGCCGTATCCGCGGGGGACGACGTATTTGACGACGGTCGCGTCCGTGTTGAACGTCATGTCGACCGTGTGGAGGCGTTGGCGTGTGAGCGCATCCACGATCCTCGTGAAGCTTGTTTCGAGGAGGGGGATGGTGTTCATGGCCTCGGGATCGCCAAAGCGCGCGTTAACCTCGATGACTTTGGGGCCATCAGCGGTGAGCATGAATTGGCCATAGATAGGGCCAACGTAGCGGTGGCCTTCCTTGGCGAGCGCGTTCACGAGGCCTTCCACGATGCGGATGGCTTCTTGGTGGTCTTCCGTGGTGAGGAAGGGGAGCGTGGCGTCGGGTCCGCTGTAGGAGCCCATGCCGCCCGTGTTGGGGCCTTCGTCGCCTTCGAAGGCGCGTTTGTGGTCTTGGATGGGGGGCGTGGGGGTGACGGTGTCGCCGTCGGTGAAGCATTGCACCGTGAACTCTTCGCCGACGAGTTTCTCTTCGATGACGACCTCGCCTCCACCGTACCCGCTGGTGAGGATCTCGGTCGCGTAGTCGAGGGCATCTTCCGTGTGGTCGAGGTGTTCGCCGGTGACTTTCACGCCTTTGCCACCGGTGAGCCCGATGGGTTTCACGGCCACATCGCCGAGTTCTTCGATGTAGGAGCGCAGGCCTTGAGCGTGCGTGAAGTGTCGGCTTTTGATGCCCCCGGGCACGTCGTGTTTTTTCATCACGCGGCGCATCCAAGCTTTGTCCGTTTCGATGCGGCCTGCTTTCTGCGTGGGGCTTGCTACGCGGATTCCGGCTTGGGCTAACGCGTCGGTGACGCCGCTTGCGATGGGGGCTTCGGGACCGCTGATGGCGATGTCGATGTCCCATGCGTTGGCTTTGTCGACGGCGAGGCTGGGGGCTTTCTCGCTGCCGACGTGCACGTTCGTTGCTAAGCGTGCAAGGCCGGGGTTCTTGTTCTTCATGATGACGCTGAGCTCAGCGCCGCTTTCTACGAGCGCTTGACCGATCGCGTGCTCGCGCGCGCCTCCACCGATGAGCAGTACGCTTGTTTCCGTCATTCGTTCTCCCCCTTGTGGGCTTGGTTTCGTAACTCGGTGAGCGTGATCAACGCGTGAAGGGCTACGCCCTCGTCACGCAAAAGCTCCCGGGCGCCTTCTTCGCGGTCCACGATGGTGATCGCGTGCTCGACGGTGCACCCGGTCTCGCGCACGGCGTTCACGGCGTCCATCAGCGACCCGCCGGTTGTGACAACGTCCTCGACGAGGAGCACGCGCTCGTCGCCTCGAACGGGGCCTTCGACGCGGGACTGGGTCCCGTGTTCTTTGCTTTGGGAGCGGACAAGGAACGTGGAGCGTCCTGTTTCGAGGCCTAGCGCCACCGCGAAGGGGACCCCGCCAAGCGCGGTGCCCGCGAGGGCCTCGTGCCCGATGGCGTACATGGAACCGTGCTGAGCGAGCGTGTTCAAAAGCGCCGGGTCGGCGCAAGCAAGCTTCATGTCCACGTAGTGGTCGCTTGTTTGGCCGCTTGCAAGCGTGAACGTGCCCGTTTTGAAAGCGCCGCTTTCGATGACGAGTCGTGCGAGGTTGTTCACCATGGGACCTCCTTGACGCCGATCACGTACCCGATCATGTTCACAATCAAGTGAAGCATCGGGGTCAAGATCACGATCACCAGCAGCGGGCCCAGGGGGAAGGCTTCCAGGAACCACACGGTCCCAACGAGGGGGGCCGTGATAAGGCTAGTGAGGAACGCAAGCGCCAGGGCGCCTACGATGAAATCGTACTGGTCGGGCCCAAGCCATCGCGCTCCGCGCTCTTTGCCCAAGCGTCGTTTAACGAAGCTGGCGCCCATGTCGCCCACGAGCGCGCCAAGGGCGAGCGCGTACGCGTGCACGAACGCCCAGGGAAGCGGCCCGAAATCCGTCACGCCCATGCCCACGCGTGGGGCAAGCCAGTGAAGGCCCACGCCCAAAAGAGCGGCTAGGATAGGGGATAGGATGATGGCTCGCCAGGTTTTCCCATCCCCAAGCACGCGTCGTCCATCCTTCCATGTGCGGCCGCCGTCGACGGGGGGGCCTCCGCCGACGAGCGTCGCAAGCATGTTCGAGGCGTACGCCGGCAGGATGACCCAGAGGCCTTGCACGACGACGAAGTGGACCGCCATCGGTTCCGCGCAGCAGCTCGCCTCCTATAAAAGAGAGGGATGCGGTGGTGAACGGGTCAGCACGGGGGCGGTTCCGTGGCGGGCACGTCGATGATGATGTACTCCTCGAGCACCGCGTCGATGCCCTCGATGCGGAGCCAGAAGATCGCTCCAAGGACCTCGCCATCCTCGTTCGTGATCAACCCATCGTTCTCCTCGTCATCCTCGACGCTATTGTAACACGTCGTGCCGCGAGCATCCCACAAGGGATCCCCCTCCGGGGTGGCATACATGTTCCCGTTGATGAAGTCCTCTTCGGAGAGGGTGGACCGAGCGTCCGCTGAGGCCAGGGTCGCGTTCATGTCAAGGTTCAACGTTTTCGCGGTTTGGAACTGACTGGCCAAGTACCCGTTTAAGTGGTGCGCAGTGCTTTGCGCGTTGTCTTGCTTGTCCACGAGCTCGAAGTAATCGATGGCGCGCTCGCGCGTGTTGAGGAAGAGCTCCAGCATGGACTGGTGCTCTTGGGCCGTCATCTGCGTCTCGCTTCGCTGCACCATCGTAAGCGCGCCAAGCGCCACGATGGCCGTCGCGGCCAACAAGAACCCCGCCAACAGGAGCATCTGCCCCCCATCCGGGGTACGATACGCCGCATGTTCACGTTCCCGCGGGCTCTGGTTGGCCTTCACGATGTCACCCGCCTAGCACGAACC
>PWVY01000046.1 GCA_003561665.1 Thermoplasmata archaeon | reverse complement strand
CCCCGCCACGCCCCCCGCACACCCATACCCCCACAACGGCACACGCACAACATCCCCCCTAAACCCCAACCGGTTCACGATCAACGCATCCAAACTCGGCGCCGCCAAACCCGTCGTGTTCACCACCACGACACCATCCACATCACGCACCCCCACCCCCGCCCGATCCAAAACCTCCCCGATCACACACCTAGCCAATGCAACCCCCGCCTTCTCGAACGCCGCCGAGCGCTCCGACCACCCCGGCCCCGACAAATACCACTCCAACCCACGAGCCAACCCCCGCTCCTGAACCCCCGAAGACTCGAACACCCCCAACACATGCTCATGCTCCGGCGCCTCCTCCAACACCAACCCCCGAACCAACCCCTCCACCACCCCCTGCTGGACCCGGTTCGACGGAGTCCCCGACGCGATCGCCTCCAATCGTGGCACGATCACCCAACCCCCACATGCCCCTATCAGCGTTCTCCCACACGAACACCCACACCACGAAACGAACCCCTCCCCCCCCCCTCCCCGCTTTGGCCCCCATGGCGCCCGTGCGCATCCTCACCACCGACGACATCCAACCCTACCTCGAACCCAAAGCCATCGTTCAAGCCGTCCGTGAAGCCTACCACGAACGCGGCCACGGCGCCCCCGCCCGCCCCCGCACACGTCTGAAAAACGACGACCCCGCCGGGCTCCTCACCGGGTACACCGCGATCCTCCCCCACGCCGGCGCCATGGGCGGATACACCTACAGCGCAGGGTTCCAAACCAAAGACGCCTGGTTCCTCGCCCCCCTCTTCAGCACCGAAACCGGCGAACTCAAAGCCCTCATCGACGGAAGCAAACTCAACCCCCTCAAAACCGGGGCAGCCAGCGCCGTCGCCGTCGACGAACTCGCCCGCCAAGACGCCACCACGCTGGCACTCATCGGAAGCGGACGCCAAGCCTACGGCCAATTCCGCTGCATCGAAACCGTCCGCGAACTCACCCACGTCACCGTCCACTCCCCCACCCCCAAACACCGCACCGCCCTCGCCGAAACCATCCAGAACGACCACGGCATCCCCGCCACCCCCACCCACACCAGCCAAGAAGCCATCCAAGGAGCCGACATCGTCGTCACAGCGACACGCAGCGGATCCCCCGTCTTCAACGGGGAAGACCTGGATGATGGCGCTCACGTCACGGCCATGGGTCAATACCATCCCAAACGGCGCGAAGTTGACGGTCTTACCGTGGCACGGTCCACGTACGTCGTGGACCTTCGCGAGCGCGTTACGAAGGACAGCGGCGAGTTCTTGCTTGCACAGGCCGAGGGACTAGTGGGTCCTGATCACGTTCACGCCGAGCTGGGCGCCGTAGTGGCTGGCGTGGCTCCCGGTCGAAGGCGCCCTGAAGAGGTGACCTTATTCGACAGCGGCGGGACCGGGATCGAGACCGTGGGCGCAGCACAGTACGTCTTCGAGCAGGCTAAGAACGAGGACCGTGGCGAGGTGGTCTCCTTCCGTTCCGCGGGGGAGGCGATGCCGCGGGCGTGGTGAGCATGTTCGGATGAGCGAGTTTTGACGCCTGCGCCTTGGATAGGGCGGTGCATGTCGTTGGACGTGTTGGTGGTCGGTGCTACAGGTACGCAGGGCGGTAGCGTTGCTCGGTCCTTGCTTGGGATGAGTCGTGTGAACGTGCATGGTTTGACGAGGGATGCAGGCAGCGAGCCCGCGGAGGCGTTGAACGCGGAAGATGTCCGCGTGGTGGAAGGGGATCTAACCGATCGGGAGGGGCTGGTGAGCATCGTGGAGGGCATGGATGCGGTCTTCGGGGTGACGGATTTCTGGGAGCACGGGTACGAGGGCGAGGTCGAGCAGGGGAAGAACCTGGTGGATGCTTGTGACCAGGCGGGGATTGATCACCTCGTGTTCAGCAGCGTAGGGGGCGCCGATCGGGGATCGGGCATCCCGCATTTCGAGTCCAAATGGGAGATCGAGGAGCACCTGGAGGAGACGAGCATCCCCTCAACGGTGTTCCGGCCGGTGTTCTTCATGCAGAACTTCGAAGGCATGCGGGAGATGATCTTGGACGGGGAACTTGCGATGGGGCTTGAGCCGGGGCGAGGGTTGCAGATGGTTGACATCGAGGATTATGGCGCGTTGGTGGCGCGCGCGTTCATCGACCGCGATCAGTACGTCGGGAACCGGTTGGAAGTGGCCAGCGACGAGGTGACCCTTCAGGGTGCGGCGGCTCGCTTCTCGGATATCACGGGGGTGAACGTTCAGGCGAACCATCTCTCCTTGGATGCGGTGGAGAAGGCGCAGGGCGAGGAGTCTGCGGAGATGTTCCGTTGGTTCAACGAGGGTGGGTACGAGGCCCACATCGGAGCCTTACGCGCAGAGCATGAGGTGTCCTGGAACCGGTTGGAGACGTACCTTGAACGGGAAGGTTGGCAAAAGGCTGGAACGTAGCGTTAGAAAACGCGCTTGGTGCTTTCCAAACGGAGCCCTTCCTCGGTCTCGTTGAAGAGCATCAGTTTGGCCGCATCGGAGACGCCAAGCAGCTTGATGATCTTCAGGTACGAGTACAGGCCGAAACCTTTGCGTTCCATGCCCAGCTCGAAGACGCCGGTGAACACGTGCTTGAGCATGGCGACCTCCTCGGGGGGGTGTGCATCCTTGATGAGGGTGAAGATCTGAAGCCCGCCAAGCTCCTCGCCGAGGGCGACGACGCGTCGGACGAACTGGAGCACTTCGCCCGAGTCGAGGGTTTGCAAGAGCGTGCTAAGAGACGTGAAGAGCAAACGGTACCCTCCCGGTTCGGTCGTGGAGAGGGTTTCCGTGACCATGTCCGGGACCGCGAGCGGGTCCACGTCTTGGAAGTTGAACGGCGAGGATCCGTTGTGGCCCGCTGCGCCGACGGGTTGGTAGGCATCGAGGATCGTGATGTTCTCCTCGTGCCCTTCGAAGGCACCGTTCAATGACCGCTCCATCAAGCCTCGGGGGCGGTCGAGCTCGAACCAGTAGATATCTTGGTCTTGCTTAGCCCCGAACGCGGCGATCTCATCCAGGAAGCGGTAAAGCGCGTTCGTGCTATCAGCGATCATCAAGATGGATGTCCCTGGAGGGACCCCGCCGCCAAGCTGGGTGTCCAGGCCGTCGATACCGGTACAGACCCGGTTTAGAGCATCCATACTGATGCAGGCCAACCTGCGGGCGCCTGGTATAAAAGGTCTTCACGATTTCCAGAACGCCCCCCGCACCATGAACCGCCCAACGGGCAGCCATAGCCGATGAAGCCCCCCTCCTTTGCATCTTGAGCCCGGCGCCCTTAAGAGCATCCCGAGGTAGCCTCCCGGCCGAAAGGGTCTTCTGTCGGTTCTCATTCCAGGCGCTTACAGCGCGGGCCCATGGGGTAACTTGGCATCCTTGCGGCTTTGGGTGCCGTTGATTCCGGTTCGAATCCGGATGGGCCCATACGGGTTCTCTGGAGGGTTAGGTAACGAAACCCCCTTTCTGGGTGGGGGGTTCGTTAGTGGCTT
>PWVY01000137.1 GCA_003561665.1 Thermoplasmata archaeon | reverse complement strand
TTCTTCGAGGGCTGGAGTATGGCCTCGAAGCACATCGATGAGGAATGAGGTATCGACAATCACATTTTCACCTTGAAATTCCCCGCTCACGTCGATCAACCGATCGGTCTCGCCCTTCCCGGATTCTCTTTTCCAGTTCGTTCGCCTCCTCCTCGGTTAGAAGGCCAGCGAGATCGCTTAGGGGCCGTGTTCCGGCTAGCCTAAGGACGACATCCGTGAATGATTCACCTGGCTTTTTGCGCGCTTTGAGGACCTCGTAGGCCTCCTGCGTGATGTTGATCGTTTTCGAGGCCATCATGTACCGAATGTGTACACTTGTGTATATAGGGATTGTTCTCAGAGGCCGCTCCTTAAAGTCCTGTTGCCGGAAGATCCGTTCAAGAACCACCAACCCCCCGGCTCACAGAACCAGCCCACAGCCACCTTTGTGAGGGCCTTCCCCACGAACGTTCAAGAACCCCCAACCGTTCAGCCGGTCACGAAGAGGGCGAACCTCCTTGAACACGCGCGAACCCACCCACCGCATCCTTGTCGGCTCCCTGATCTTCCTCATCGCGCTCGCCGGTTGCCTTGGATTCACCCAAGACGACGACCCCGCCGAGAACGAGGACGAAATCCCCGATCTGGCCCACGCCCAACTCACCACTCAAAACGGGGACGACGCCGGAACCGTCTGGTTCTCGGAAGCCAACGGCAGGATGAACGTTCACGTCGAAGCCACGAACCTCGACCCCGGCTTCCACGGGTTCCACGTGCACGAAACCGCCGCCTGCGAACCCGACTTCACCGCCGCCGGCGGCCACCACAACCCCCACAACGTGGACCACCCCCACCACGCCGGCGAGATGCCCCCCCTCCTCGTCAACGAAGACGGCACCGCCCAGATGACGTTCCTCACCGACCGACTCACCATGCAAGCCCTCTTCGAAGACGACGGAACCGCCGTCATCGTGCATGCCGGACCCGACAACTTCGCCAACATCCCCGACAGGTACGGCGGACCCGACGAAACCACCCTCGGCGCAGGTGACGCCGGCCCCCGCGAAGCCTGCGGCCCCATCCAAGCCACCGACGACATGCCCGACCCCACCACCGGAAGCGTTCAAGCCAGCGCCACGCTCATCAACGAGAACGAAGACACCATCGGGGAGGTCCGCTTCACCGAAACCCCCGACGGCAAAATCCACGTCTGGACGGAAGCCGAGAACCTCAGCCCCGGCTTCCACGGGTTCCACATCCACGAAACCGGCGAATGCGAAGCCCCCGACTTCACCAGCGCCGGCGGCCACCACAACCCCCACAACGTGGACCACCCCCACCACGCGGGGGATATGCCCTCCCTGCTCGTCAACGACGACGGCACCGCCAACCTCGGGTTCATCACCGACCGCCTGAACATCGAGGACGCCCAAACCGGGACCATCCTCGAAGAGGTCCTCGACGAAGAGGACGACGGCCTCGCCGTGATCGTGCACGCGGGCCCCGACAACTTCGCCAACATCCCCGATAGGTACGGCGGGCCCGACGAAGACACCCTCGCGGCAGGCGATGCAGGACCCCGCGAAGCCTGCGGCGTCATCACCCTCGAAGACAACGGACCCATCTAGGCGCGTAACGTGGGGGCCTAATACGTTTCCACGTTGAGCCCTGGGATGCGTCGGAAGTGCTTCTCGTTCCTCGTCGCGACGGGTTCGCCACGCTCAAGCGCTGTCGCAGCGATGATCGTATCAGCGACGCCTATGGGTTCCCCTCTCTTGCTTAACCCTCCATCCAGCTGACCTGCTCGGGAGGCCACGTCCCCATCCATCGGGTACGTAAGCAGGGACTCTAGCGTGGTCTCAACCATCTTCTGCTCCCTCAGCGGCATCGTGGATCGAGCGATCCCGTGATGAAGCTGCATGATGGTCATGGCGCTCACGGCAACGGGCCGATAGCCATCAAGCAAGGCATCCAAATACGAGACGGCCGCGTCCTTCCCGTTCATGACATCGATCATCACATCCGTATCAACGACAACCATCACCGGACCCCCAAGGGCCCATGATCCAACTCCTGTCGCAGACGGTCATCTACGGAATGTGCAGCCGACCGGAAGACCTCCGCCTCCTCGTCCGAGAGGACGCCTACCAAGTCACGGATGGCGTACTTGCCGGTGATTCGATTCACAACATCTGAAAAGCTCTCCCCCTCCTTCTTCAAGCTCTTAAGACGCTCGTACGCATCTTCGGAAAGGTTCACCGTCTTCGTCGGCATATGTGTGTATGTGTGTGTTAAACACTTTTAGTTTATCCTCCCCCCCTTGGCGGAACCCCGTTCGATGAAGACCGAACGGGAACCAAGCCTCTATCCTCCACGTCCACATTGCGCGACTCGAGGCGCCTGTTGGAGGCCTTGATGATGAATGAACCAACGACCTGGACCGCTCGAGCCGTGCTGTTGACCGCCAAGATTGCACTCCTCATTGCACCAGCAACGAGCGCGGCCCCCGCGCTCCCGTTCCTCGGAGCGCAAGAGGACAAGATCGTGCCAGACACGCTTACAGAACATGATCGGTTCCCGCGCGATATCGCCCTCACCGACGACCGCATCGTCATGAGCAACGCGCACTACGAGGACACGGGGCTGATCCTCGTTTACGACCGAACCAGCGAAGGCCCCGTCCTCGAGGCCACGATCGAGAGCCCCTTCGAGGACGATGGACGACTTGGATCCTCCATCGCCCTCTACGAAGACACGCTCGTGGCAGGCGTGACAGGCATCACCGTTGACGACGAGTTCGCTGCCGGAGCCGCCGTCGTATTCGAAGAAGAAACCCCCGGCGAATGGACGCACGTGGACACGCTCATCTCCAGCACGCCTGAAGCCTTATCCACCTTCGGTACCAGCGTCGCGATCGAAGGCGACCTCGTCGCGGTCGGCGAACCGCACGCCACGCATGACCCAGAACAGTACAACTCCGTGGGCGCCTTCCACGTGTACGAGGCCACCACGGAAGGGTACGAGCACGCCGCCGAGATCCGACCCCCGAACGATGCGCTCGAACGCTTAGGCTACACCCTGGAGATCGTGGACGAAACCATCCTCGCCGGAGCCCCCAACGCGGGGGATGGCGCCGTGTTCGTGTACGAGCAAGCAACAACCGGGGAACACGATTGGGAACGCGTGGACACGATCACGCCCCCCGAGAGCGCGGACGCATCGCAGTTCGCCTGGTCCATGGACCTGGACGAAGACACCCTCGTCGTGGGGGCTCCCGGCCCGCAAGTCACCGCCTGTTGCTGGCCTTTCTTCCTTCCCCCCGAAGGGGACGCGTTCGCGTACGAGCACGCCGAGAACGGATGGGAGATGACCGGGACGCTTGCTCCCTCCACGGCCACGGTTGGAGCCAGCGTGGGCCACAGCGTCGCCATCGCAGGCGACACGGCGTTCGTCGGGGCTCCCGGTGTTCCCGTGGACTTGTCGATGGGCACCGTGACCGTGTTCGAGAACGCGCCCATGGGGTGGATCGAGACCGGCATCCTGC
>PWVY01000002.1 GCA_003561665.1 Thermoplasmata archaeon | reverse complement strand
TCGGCTCGGTCGGCGAGGCCGACGCGTGTGAGGGCGCCGATGGCGCGTTTCTTGGCTTGTTTGGGGGGCGTCCCGTTGAGGAGGAGAGGGAGTTGCGTGTTCTCGGTGGCGGTGAGGACTTGGATCAGGTTGAAGGCTTGGAAGACGAACCCCATGCGTTGGGAGCGCAGGCGTGTGCGTTGAGCATCGGAGAGGGTGTCGAGGCGTTGGCCTTCGAAGGTGACGGTGCCCTCTGTGGGGGTGTCGATGCCGGAGAGGCAGTTGAGAAGCGTGGTTTTGCCACAGCCGCTTGGGCCGTGGATGGCGACGATCTCGCCGGTGTTGATGGTTGCCGTGACGCCGCGGAGGGCTCGGACCTCGCCGGCTTGGGTGTGGTAGGTGCGCTTGATGTTCTCGGCATGAACGATGGTGTCCACGAGCGTCGAGGAGGTTTGGCCTCCTTGAAAAGGAGAAGGGCAGGGTCCTGCACCGGCCGAGGTTCTTGTGCGCTTGGTTAGGCGCCGCCGTGGTCCTTGGGGATCTCTTCCATCCAGTCGTGCCAGGAGATGTTGCAGGCGTCGTTCTCTTCGACGTGGAGGTAAAAGGCTAGGCCAAGATCGTCGAGGGGTTGTTGGCAGAACAGGCACACCGTGGGGGACCGGATTCCCATGTTGTCCTTCACGAACGTGCGCTTCCTCATGGTATCGTAATGGGACGCCCACCACCATAAGCCCAACGCCGCATGAGCGAACGTTTGAATGATTTCAATCGACCGAAGCGAACGTTTACACCCTAAAGTCCTGATTTAGTACCATAAAAAACTCCTTTAGAACCTATGACGCGAACGGTTGACCCTAAACCTGGTAAGGGACGGGATCCTCGACACCCGCCTCCTCGAACCCCTTCTTGCGCAAACGGCACGAATCGCACCGCCCACACGGGCGAGAACCACCCTCGTAACAGGACCACGTCAAACCCAAAGGCGCCCCCAACGCGACCCCCTTCTCCACGATCTCCCCCTTGGACAAACGCAAAAGCGGCGCTTGAACCTGGATGGCATCCCCCTCCACCCCTCGCTTCGTCCCAAGCGTCGCAGCCTTCGCGAACGCATCCAAGAACTCCGGCCGACAATCCGGGTAACCACTGTAATCCACCGCGTTGGCACCGATGAACACCGCGTTGGCCTCCCGCGTCTCTGCGAAGCTGACCGCCAGCGACAAGAACACCAAGTTCCGCGCCGGCACGTACGTGACCGGGATCGTAGACCCGTCCCCCTCCTCCTCCTCCTCCTCCTCCTCCTCCTCCTCCTCTCGGTCCAACGGGACCTCCACGTCGGGATCCGTCAGCGCTGAACCCCCCCAAGCCGACAACCCCACATCCAAGACATGATGCTCCTCGAACCCAAGCGCGGAGGCAACATCCTCCGCCGCCTGGAGCTCCCGCTCGTGCCGCTGCCCATACTGCACCGTCAACGCGGAGACCTCGTACCCTTCCTCGACGGCGTACGCTGCCGCGACAGTGCTATCCAACCCTCCAGAGAGAAGGACCACAGCAGATGGCATAAAACCAGCAAAAGCCGCCACCCGTTAAAGATTGACGAGGACCCTTCGCCGGCCGATGCGATTCGGCAAGCTTAAGGGGGTCCTTGCGGCATCCGTTGACAATGGGATGCATCCGCCTTTCCTACGATCCACATCCCAGGGTCGCCTAGGAGGGACTCAACGTGAAATCGCTTGTCGAAGAAGCCGTCGAAAACGCCGCCGAGGACGAACAACAAACACCCACGCTCGCCCGCGCTCCAAGCAACGATGATGCTGGAACGAGCGACCAGGAGCTAGAAGAGCTCCTCACAGGGCTTGATACGAAGGTGAAAGTCCTCGGATGCGGAGGAGCCGGGACCAACACCGTCAACCGGTTAGCCCAAGCGAACGTCGAAGGCGCGCAGTTCTTCGCGCTTAACACGGACGCTCAGCACCTTCTCAACTCCCCCGTCGAGAACAAGATCCTCATCGGGCGCAACCTCACCAAAGGGCTCGGAGCCGGCTCCCTTCCCCAAGTCGGCGAGGAAGCCGCCAAGGAGAGCGAACCCGAGATCCGCGGGATCGTCGACGGAAGCGATCTCGTGTTCGTCACATGCGGCCTCGGTGGCGGAACCGGGACCGGGTGCGCCCCCGTCGTGGCCGAGTTCGCACGCGACGCTGGCGCGTTGACCATCGCCGTCGTCACGCTACCCTTCAAAGTCGAAGGAGAGATCCGGATGAAGAACGCCGAAGCCGGGCTCGCCCGCCTCCGGGATGCCGCGGATACGACCATCGTGATCCCCAACGACCGGCTGCTCGACATCGCGCCTCGCCTCCCCCTAAACCAAGCCTTCCGCGTGGCTGACGAGGTCTTGCTCCGCAGCATCAAAGGCATCACCGAGATGATCACGAAGCCAGGCCTCGTGAACCTGGACTTCGCGGACCTGAAAACCATCATGAAGAAAGGAGGCGTTGCCATGATTGGCCTCGGTGAGGGTGAAGGCCAAGACCGGCTCAAAGACTCGATCAACGAAGCCCTCCACAGCCCCTTGATCGACGTCGACGTAACCGACGCGACCGGGGCGTTGATCAACGTTGTCGGCGGACCCGAGATGACGATCCGAGAAGCCGAGAGCGTCGCACACGAAGTCTTCGATAGCGTAAGCCCCGAAAGCCGCATCATCTGGGGTTGCGGCGTGGATCAAAGCCTCCGAGACAAGATGCGCGTGATGCTCGTCGTCACAGGCGTCAAAAGCAACCAAATCCTCGGCCCTGGAGAAAGCCCCGGCCAGAAACGGAAAAAGAAGGTCGAGAAAGAGGTCGATTTCGTCCTCTAAGGTCCTCTCCGGGCGCTTCGGGAAGGATTAAATGAGGGGACCTCCCGGAAAGAAGGCATGGACAAGCGACGCTTCGATGACTACCTCAAGGAGGTGACGGTCCTCCTTGTCGACGATGCGGTCAGCATCCGCACACAACTCCGATCCCTCCTCACCTCCGAAGGGATCACCGAGGACCGCATCTCCGAAGCCTCCAACGGGGAGGACGGCCTTTCTCTCTTCCGTAAGGAAGCCCCAGACCTCGTCCTACTCGACGTGATGCTTCCAGACAATCCAGGGTGGGTCATCGGGCCTCGCATGCTCGAAGAACGCCCTGACGCGAACATCGCGCTCTTGACCGGGCTTGATCCAGACCATGACCGTGTTCGCGAACTCGTCTCAAGCGGCGTCGTCGAGGTCCTGCACAAACCCATCCGCGAACAACAGCTCCGGAACCTCTTGATCCTGCTCGCATCCCGATGGGACAACTCCGAGAAGGGGCACTTCTTCGGCCAAGCTACGGCCTAAGAACGAAACCTATGCGAGCATAGGAACGTGCAGACGAACCGAACCTACCCCGCGTGATCTCACCCCGCATACCGTCAACGTCTCTCCCGTCGATCATTCACGCTTCGCCAGCTCTTCATCGTAGAGCATCCCCATCATGTCCTGCACCGCTTGGCGCCGAACCGGTTTCTCCACCACACCCAACGCCCCCTTCGATACGAGTTGCCGCACCCTCCGATCGTTCGGGTCCAGCGCCGTCAGCGGGATCACGCTCGTGTCCGAATGCTTCTCCATCAAAACGCTTCCGAGCTCCTCGCCGGGAATATCGGGCAACACCAGGTCCAAGAGCACAAGATCGGGAGCCCCCTGCTCGAACGCCTCCAAAGCATCTCTCGCACTGGAAGCCTCACGAATCCGTTCATCCGGGATCGATAACTCCCCTAACAAACTCCGAAGCTTCCTCCGTATCGTCGTAGCGTCGTCGACGATCAACACATCAAGATCCTGCACCTCGTCAGGAAGAGGATACGCGCCCATACTCCTTGCTTCCCCATCCACGTAGTATTTAAACCTCCCCCAACTGGGCCTCTCTCAAACGATGAGGCCCGGCAGAGATACCCCGTCCCGACCTGGGTAGGGCCATCCGCTGGCTTATGGGGTTCACCCCCAGCCAGGTCGCAGCCGTAAAGGGCTTATAGGGGCGCTCCGCTGGCGCGGGTAGAGACAATGGCACGCCAGAGCAAGGACCCTCGCCGTTCCCGGGATGATCCTGAATTCGTCGATAAGGCCTGGGCGATCCAAGGCGAGATCGAGAACCGAGCATCCCGCATCGGGCGAGGTAAGTACGGGCGTGTCCTTCGCATGGCCCGCAAGCCTGATCGCAAGGAGTTCGGTCAACAGGCCAAGATCACCGGATTGGGCGTGCTTCTCGTAGGCGCCATAGGTTTCATCGTGTTCTACATCATGCGCTTCGTACCCGGGGTCTCCCCATGAGCGAGGAAGAGATCCAGCAAAAGGATGCACCCGGCGATGACAAGCCTGGGAACGTTTACGTCGTGAAGACGACGATCAACCAAGAAGAGAACGTTGCGAACCTTATCGAGAACAAGGCAGAACGTGAAAAGGCCCCCGTCTTCGCGATCTTGGCTCCAAACGAGCTACGCGGTTACTTGTTCGTCGAAGCAGGAGAGCGGCCCCATCTCGATCGGATCGTCCGGAACATCCGACACGCCAAAAACCTGCTCGATGAAGCAACCGGGATCGGTGACATCGAGCACTTCCTGACACCCAAGCCCGCGGTCGCTGGCATCGAGGAAGGCGACATCGTGGAACTCGTCAGCGGACCGTTCAAAGGTGAACGGGCTCGCGTCCAACGCATCGACGAGACAAAGGAGGAGATCACCGTGGAACTGTTCGAAGCGATGGTCCCCATCCCGGTCACCGTTCGAGGCGACCACGTTCGCGTCCTCAAGAAAGAGGACGAGGACTAGCCCATCGGCCTGTTCGGCTTGCTCCTGCTCCCGGAGCAGGAGTTTTATACCGGCATCGTTTGAGGGGGCTCGCCGCATCCATCACCCTTCGGGGTGTATCAAGGCCGAACGTTCGGCGTGGTCGCGGCGGTGATGAACATGGCAGAAGAGATTGATGTCCTTGTGGACGGTGGAGAAGCCAGCGCTGGTCCCCCCTTGGGCCCTGCGCTTGGACCTACCGGCGTTAACGTGATGGAAGTCGTCAACGAGATCAACGACCAGACGGCGGCCTTCGAGGGGATGCAAGTCCCCGTGACGGTCACCATCAACGATGATGACACGTTCGATATCACGGTGGGTACGCCCCCCACGAGCGCCCTCATCAAGGAAGAGATCGGGATCGATTCAGGCAGCGGGGAACCCAACGTGAACCCTGTTGGGAACATGAGCCTTGACCAAGCCATCAAGGTTGCACAACGCAAGAAGCCTGATCTCCTCGGCAAAACCACGAAGATGCGGACCCTGGAAGTCTTGGGAACCGCGAACTCGTTGGGCGTCACCGTCAACGGGAAGCCCCCGCAGGATGTCCAAGAGGAGGTCAAGAACGGCCGCTACGACGACGAGTTCGAGGACGCTTAGGCTCTCCAAGGGAGTGGCCGGGTTTAATCGGCGAGTTCAAGCCGCCGACCGGCCCGCCAGATCTCCTCGAAATCCTCGTGGATCTCCTCGGCAAGATCCGTATCCGTAACGAAAACGCTGCCGAGCGTCTGCGCAGGGCGTGCAGGGTTGGGTATCAGGAAGATCACGCCCTCCTTATCCAGCACGTGGAAGCTTTGCGTTTTCTGGGTCGTAAACCGCGTGTTTCGCGCCCCGGCTTTACCGATTAGGTCCAAGGCCCAGGACTGCGCACTATCGAAAGCGCCCTCCTCGTGGATCACAAGCAACCGGAAGTCGATGTGCTGTTTGCGGATGTTCCGTTTGATGGCATCCACCATCTCGGTCGCCCGTTCGAGGACCTCAGGGCTTGCCGTCGTCTCGATGGCCGCATGGTCAACCACGGAGAAGTACGTCTCGCTGGCTTCCATCGCTTTGGCAAGATGTTTGTCGACGAACTCGTCCCATCCGATGGCGACGCTCCAGAAGGGCGAATCCTTGGGTGGGGTGCGGGCGCGCTGGGCAAGCTGCGTCTCAAGGACCGGGAGTTTCTCTCGGATCGCTTCGAACTCCTGCTCCTTCTTCCTCTGCAAGCGCTGGATCGCGGTGGACACATCTCGAGCCATGTACTTCTTGGGCCTGGATTGTTGGACATCCAATAGGCCGAGGGATTCGAGACGGGACATGGCATCGTAGATCTTGCTCGTGGGAACCCCGGAGCGTTGACAGATGTCCTTGGCTTCCGCGATCCCCAGAGGCAACAAGGCGAGGTACGCGTCGATCTCGTACTTCGTGAGACCGAAATCCTCGAGGATCGTGCGTGCATCCAGGAGGGGTTCTTGGCTGGTGGGAGTCATTTCCGCGTCGGTCACGGGAGAGCTTACGTGGACCACCATCAAGAAGGTTCTTACTCCTCAGAGTAGAAAACGGTCAGAAACATCTTATTTACGATGCCATGATGCGGGCTTGCGGTACGATACCGCGATGCCAGGGGGGCAGGTACCCACCGCCCTTCACCCCCTGGCCACCTTCATTCCAACCAGGGCCCCCTATCGCGGGGCGAAGGCTTTTCTTGAACGATGGGGTCCAAGGAGACCGTGGCGTTGAGTTCCCGTCAGCTGGTTCGGAGCCTTGTGGGGTTGGCCGTGGTCGCGCCGGCCGTTGCCCTTCTTGGTTTAGCCGTGGCGATGGCCTGGGGCGGGGGAGCTAGCGGGGTGTTCGCTGGCGTCGTGGTTGCGGGCCTGGCGTTGCTTCTATTGGGTGGTGCCTTCGTGATGACGCATGCTCCCGTGAGCATCGCGAACCTTCTTGGGGACGAATCGGAGGCCGATCGATCAGAGGGGGATCCAAACGGGCAGGGGTCCCTCGTGGGGGAGGATGGCGAGCCTTAATCGGCATCGTGTCCGGGGGGAAGGAAGGTGGCTTGCTCCTGGATCACGTCCTTGCTGGTGGTGCATGCGGCGTAGGCGTCGAGGGGTTCCTTGTTGAGGCTCCAGAAGGTTTCGTGCCAGCTGAACTTGGAGAGCAAGCGGTGGGCATCGTCGGGTTCCCCGAGGATGAACAGGGCTGCGGCGACGGCTTCGCTTGTGCTCAGCTTGAAGGGGATCCCGTAGTTGACCGGGTTCGCGGCGAGGAGGTAGGGTAAGGCTCGGGGTTCGCTTGTGGAGTGCAAGCGTTGGAAGGCTTCTTTGGCTCGTTCCCAGGAGCAGTCCAGGGCGACGAGGCCTTTTTTGAGGTGGTCTGCGTCTTGGGGGGCGAGAGCTTGCTCTGCGAAGGGGTGCAGCATGATGGACCCGCGGGGAGCATCGTTCTCGTGGATGAGTTGGCAAAGGTGGAACCGGGCCATCTTGCGTGCTGTGCATTTCTTGGGGTCGTCTTGACCCTCGTGGATGACGTACACGCTCGCGTCGATGGGTGAGATGGGGTTCGAGCCGGCATGCCTCATGGGTTCACCTCCAGATCGATGGCGACGTGCGCGGTGCAAGGGCCCGTCGTTTTCACGCGTCGGGCGTTCACGACGTGGGCATCATAGCCTTCAAGCTCGGGGTGTCCAAAAAGCGCGTCCTTGGCTTTCTGGATCGGGTCTGGCCCTTCCCTTTCAAGGTGCACGTGCAACAGGCCACCCTGAGGGGAAAGCGTCCTCAGGGCGGTGGCGAGGAACGAGAGGGTGCCCGGGAAGTACCCCATGAGGATGCGCTCGGCAACGTTCTCGGGAGCGATCGTTCGTGCATCCCCCAAGCGCACGTCGACGTAGTCTTCAAGACCGTTCAACCGGAGGTTCTCTTCGAGGTACGCGATGCTTGTTTCGTTGAGTTCGCACGCGATGACGCGCGCGCCCGCTCGAGCCAGGGGAAGCGTGAAGTACCCCACGCCAGCGAAGAGGTCAACGACCGTCTCGCCAGGGGAGATCGTGCTCGCGACGCGATGACGCTCATGATGGTTCCCCGGAGAGAAAAGGACCTTCTGCGGGTCCAGCCGGTACGAGAGCCCGTTCTCCCGATGAACGGTCTCCGTATCCTCATCCCCCCAAAGATGGCGTGTTCGAGGCGTGCGCATGGGGCCATAGGCTCCCTCCACGTGCAAAACAGCGTCCGCGCCCAAGACAGCCCCGTATGCTTCCCCGATGCGGTCCTCGTATTCTCGAAGGCTCAGGGGAAGACGCAAGAGCACCACATCCCCGACGCGCTGGAAGCCCGAAGGCAACGCGCCCAACGCTTGGTCGGGGATGCGGCCGCGCAAATGCTCCCGGACCCTGTCGATCGGGGCCCTTCGAGGGTTGGGAGGCACCACGGCCTCGACAAGCACCGCATCCGGAGCGGTTTCAGCCGCCTTCGCGCACGAGACCGGTATCAAAACCCTCCCCTCCTTCTCCGTGACGGCACGATACGGGTCAAGCGCTCCCCGCGCTTGCACGTGCTCAAGCGTAGCCTGGGCTCGAAGGACAGGTGCGCTTGCGCAAAGACCAAACAGGGGAGGCTTGCTCGGCACAGTGATGCCTTCCAGGCATGCCGCCTTCATGGTGTTTTCCCTGGCGCTCATCCTCGCCCTCTCTGGGGGAGCGATCGCGTCCAGCGACGATGCCCCAACCAAGACCGACAACTGGCTGGATGTCACGTACGCGCTGACCATCAGCGACGACCTCGAGAAACTACTCCTCGACGGAGATGTCCACATCCACCTCGTCGAGCGTCCCGACATGGGCAACCCTTGGATCAACCAAGCCGTCGAGAACGAATGCGGCCCACGCTGCAGCGCAGACGACCTCCGCTCGCTTTACCAAGAGCACGAGGACCAACAAGACGCCCTCGTTCAACACCTCGAAGACTTCATCGCGGACCAAACCCGCACCGTTCTCGAAAGCATCACGAACGCTCCCGCGAACGTCGATGCAACCGCTGATCGCGCAAGCCTCGAAGAGGCCCCCCACGGTGCCCCCTATCATCCCCCCGTCCCTGTCACCATCACGGGAACAAGCGACCTCGCGCTCCTCGACGACGCAGACGTCGAGCCCGAGCAAGTCTTCACCCTCTTCGAGATGGGCGCCCGGGCTCCGCTCTCCTTGGAAACCCCCGTCGACCCAGGCACCAATTTGACCCTCTCGCTCGATATGGTTCCCCCCCTTACGGTGTTGGACACCGGTGAAGGGACACATCAAGACGAGACCACACACTGGACCATCAAGAACTGGAACAACACCGACTCCACGATGCTCCAGGATGAAGCACGCATCGGCGATCCCACCGTGACCGTGCCAACCCAGGAACGCCTCGATATCGACGTCACCTTGGATCTCAGCGACATCGAAGTCCATTACCTCAACGCCATCACCGGCGATCCTCCTGTGACGGTTCATGCCGCGATCAACCTCGAAACCGTCCTCTACGCCCTCGAGGTCCCTCCCACGTTCGAGACGGATGTGATCGAGTTGGAGATGCTCAGCGCCGATGCTTTGCGCATCGCGATGGATGCGGGCCTGCTTGAGGACGATCACTTGATCCAGTTCGAGGATGAAGCACGAGACGCCATCCAGCGTGCTTTCGAGGGGATCACGGGCGAGAGGGTTCCCGTCAGCGGGGGCTTCCTCACAGAGACGCTCGCCAACGACGCGATCGGCACGCCCGTGGGCACGGGTGACCCGATCGGGCTGAGCCTCGACGCAGCAGCTTCCCTCTCGTTCCCTCTTGAAGATGACCCCTTCGCGGGTGCGTCCGCGTTCGAGGTCACCCGCATCCATCACGGAACCTTCGAGCTTCCGGAGATCCCGACCCCTGGCGATCGGCCTGCGAACGTGAGCCTTGTTCTCCCTCCTGGCATCGATCTTGAGTTCTCGGACGTGCTGCGTGGGGAAGCCACGCGAGGCCAAACGGATGACGGGTTGACGGTCGTCACCTTCACGACCGGGGGCGAAGAAGGACCCACGACGGTTCAAGGAACAGAGTTCGTGGTGAACTCGCCGTTCCTATGGGATGTGCTATGGCCGGTGTTCTTGCTCCTGTTCGTGGTCCTTGTTGTGCTCCCGGGCTTGGCCATCGTCCTCTTCATTCGGCGACGGCGGCGTAAGGCGATGGACAAGCGCCATCCGCCAAGCGGGCGCGTCTCTGGAGGATACAAGGCTGGGGACTCGGAGGCGAACCCTCCACCGGCGGGAGCACCCATGCAGGGAGATGACGCGCAGAACCCTTAGCGTGCTTGCGAGGGGACGTGATCGATGGAGAGGTCCGTGAAGAACCCCTTGAGAACCTTCGGCGTGTACCGCAAGAGCCCTGGCTGGCTCTTGAGAAGCTCAAGCGCTAACTTGCTCACGTAGTCGATGTCCCCGTGCTCGTTGAGGATCTTCCGAACCTCGGGTTGAGCCAGGCGCTCCCAGATGTCGTTGAGGTCCCCGTCGGAGAGGTTCAAGAACGCGTGGCGCAGCCGCATCATGATGCGAAGCTCCCGCCCGATGGTGCTTGACCATCGTTCGTGGTACCGGTTCAATCGTTCGTACCCCAGGTCGTCGTCTTCGAGCGCTTCATGGGCTTCCTCGGCGAGGATTCTGGCGCAGTACGTCCCGGTGTAGATGCCTCCTCCCGTGGTGGGTTTGGCTTGCCCGGCAGCATCCCCGACGAGCATGACGCGGTCTTGAACCGTCTTACTGGCCGGGCCAAAGGGGATCGTGGCGCTGATCGTGAACCGGGTTTCTGCGTTCTCCAAGTGGTGCTTGGAGAGAGGGTCCTTGAACATCTCCTCGAAGTAGTGTTTCGCCGGGCGGGGTGCGTTCCATACCCCCGCCTCGACCTTCCCCTCCCCTTCACCGGTGGGGATGATGTACGTGAAAAAGCCAGGCGCGCGCTCGGTGCCCAGCCACATCTCTACTCCTTCCGGGTCTAACCCGTCGAGATTCGTCATCTCGGCTCCGTGGAGGCTTATGTATTGTTTCGGCTCGAACAGATCGAACCATTTCGCTACCCGGCTTTGGGCTCCGTCCGCGCCCACGATCAAGCGGGCATGGAACGTTTCCTCGTCACCGTCCACGGTTCGGGCACGGGCTTTCACGTGCCCGTTGGTTCTCTTGGCTCCCGTGATCTTCGTGCCCAACCGTTGCTCCGCGCCCGCCTCGTGTGCAAGTTCGCCCAGTTTCCGATCCAAGGCCGCGCGGTCACACGCGACGCTTTTCAACTCGTCTGCCTCAAGGTGAAGCAGGGTGCCATCCGGCGCGTAGATGCGTGCTTTGCTCAACCGCGTGTGCACAAGGGGGTCCACATCGAAGGGGAGATCATCCATCAAGTGCGGTGTGAGCAAGCCGCCACACTGCACCGGTTGCCCGATCTGGGTGTGCTCTTCGACTTGCACCACGTCGTGTCCTTGACCGGCGAGTTCGCGAGCCACGGTGGAGCCAACAGGTCCACCGCCGACAACGAGCACGTCCCGAAGCGTAGGCATCGCTCCGTGGAACCCTTTGCTTGGGGTAAAGGTGTCGGGAGCCCTCGTCGGGGTTCGCATCAGGAGGGCTCGATGGAAATCGCCATGATTATATGCGCTGGGCTGGAATCCCTCCTTGGTGACCACCTTGACACCGTATGGGTTCTGGTCGTTGATCACGTGGACGGACCCCATCGTGATCGGAGCGCTAGCCGCCGGGTTCGCCGCAATCGCAGGGATCGGGGTGCTTGCTGCTCGGCGGAGCCCGCCCAAGGAGGAGGAAATCACCGAGGCGCCTGTTGAACCGGTTGAACCTTCGACGGGTGGAGGGGAGAACCGTGGGGTGCAACCGGACGTTCCTGACGTTTCCCCTGCCGAACTCGCCCAGGGGAAGGGACGGACCCTGGCTGAGATGGTCGCCAACGAGGAGATCAGCGATACGGAGCTAATCAGCCGGTTCGTGCTTGACACGGAGGGCAACTCCTTGGGAGAGACCCTCACTGTGACAGAAGGCGAAGTCGTCATCAAGCGTGAGGATGGCTTCTACGCGGTTCCGCCGGATGCGATCCTTGAGAAGAGCGGGACCCTCCTTGCGGACGGGAACATCAACTGGGAGAAAGCCAAGGATGCCGGTACGCGGTGGGAAGAGGAGAACCTTGACCGGATGGAGTACAACGAGGAAGGCATGCCGGTGAGCTCCTAGACCGGGTCGGGAAGTTTTCTACGAGGACATCGGTGGCGCGATGTGGACTCGAAGCTCGTCGTTTGCGTGCGCGAGGATTTGAACCTGGGGAAAGGCAAGCTCGCCGCGCAGGTAGGACATGCTAGCGTGAAAGCCGCTTTGGATGCGAAGCGGAAGGATAAGAAAACGTTCGAGGCTTGGAAGCGAACCGGTCAAGCCAAGGTCGTGGTCGGCGTCGAGGATCTTAACGCGTTGGAGGAGATCCAGCGCGCCGCTCAGGACGCTCGGTTGCCCACGGTTCGCATCACGGACGCTGGACGGACGCAAGTCCGATCGGGAACCGTCACGTGCGTGGCCATCGGGCCCGCCTCCGCATCCCGCTTGGACCCCGTCACGGGGCATTTGTCCTTGCTCTAAGCGATCGGCTTGGTTTCGGTTGTTCCCTTCCCCCCCAGGGGTCCTGGGTTCGTTTGTGACGTTCGGGAGTGGAGCGTTTCGTGAACCGTGAGGGAGGGGGTCTCGAAGAGCGTGGACGTGATGCTTCACGGGGGCACCGCTTGGTTCAGCGCTTTGGCCCTCGTGGCCCTTGCTCTCCCCGTAGGGTTGGCGGGTTGGGTGGTGGTTCCGGAGGACGGTCCAGGCATGGGGGAAGCCGTGGAGCCTCATTTCTCGCCGGTGCCAACGGTGGAGGATGAGGAGATCACGTTGGAGCGGTTCGAGGTTGAGCCTCGAACGGAGCCCGTGGTGCCGGGCACGAGCGTGGCCATCCGGGCCGTCGTGGACACGGGTGAGTTGCGTGCGCCGGTCCATCTCCAGGTTGATATCCTCCATAGCGAGGGTGCAACGTACCTTTCACCAGCGCCGGGGATCCCTGGAAGCGATGGAAGCGTGTTCCTTGCAACCTATTGGGATGCGGAGGGGGTGGGCCCGTTCGAGGTGACCGGGAGCGTCTCGGTGGCTGGCCAGGAGGTTCCCCTTCCCAAGGAGTCCGGTTCCGTGGAGGCTCAAGAGCACGATGGGGGGTCCGAGGGGTGGATGCGCATGATCGTGGAGGGAACCTTGTTGTGGACCGTCGTTCTGGCCGGGCTCGTGTTCGCTTCCCGATGGGCTCGCGGGTACGACGGTCCAGACGAGGGCGATCCATGAGGACCGTG
>PWVY01000304.1 GCA_003561665.1 Thermoplasmata archaeon | reverse complement strand
CCCTGAGGCCCACCAGGCGGCGAACACGTACGCCCCTTCATCCAAGCCGCTAGCCGTGTACGTATGGCTCCCGAAGTCCCCTAACGGGTACGCACTGGGCTCATACTCGTCCATGATCGCGCCCGTGGCGCTGGATCGAACCGTGACCCCTTCGCCACCGAAACCCTGCAAGGTGGACCAAGCCAAAAGCTCCCCATCCCCGGCGAACAGCGCGGAACCGACGTGGTTGGGTCGAACCGAATCTTCAGCCACCCGCCAAAGGTAAGCATCCGCATTCTCTTCCGTCACCTCGAACTCCCAAACCGCCCACCCGTTCTCCAACCCGGTCCCTTCGTCCAGCAAAGCACCGTGCTCGTCCGTGTCTCCATGGTGGGCCATCGCCGGCACGAAGCCGATGGTGACAACAACCGCTAACGATACCGTGGCAAATCTGCCTAACATCCTTCAAGCCTCCAACCCGCTAAAGGAGGTCGTGGGTTAAAAGGCCACCTGCCGAACGCGCTCGGCGTCAAGGGAAAGAATCATCGCTAACGATGCGCACCCTATCCCCGATCACGTCGTACCCTTTGGGGCAGCGCCTTGAAGGCACGAGGGGTTAGGGCTTCCCCGAAACGGATCGCTCCGGGGGAGGCCCATCCGGCTTCCCAAGACCCCCCTTCTTCTTGACTCCCCCGCCCATGCCGGGGTGATGAGCACAAGCGAGGATGCCTGGCTTGCCCTCGTGGGGTTAGGCCTGGCGCCGGGGGACATCACGCAAAACGGGCTGGAAGCTGCCAGAAGCGCAGAGCACGTGTTCCTTGAAACCTACACCGCGAGGCCTCCGGAACCGTTGGAGGCCATCGAGGAGCGCACAGGCTCCATCATCGCCCCTGCCGACCGCGCCCTCGTCGAGGAAGGCACGCGCTTGCTCGAAGCCGCTAAAGACGGGGGGTGTTGTTTGCTCGTGACGGGGGACCCGTTCAGCGCGACCACGCACACAGCCCTCCGGTTGCAAGCCCGCGAAGAGAACATCCCGGTCCGGGCGTGCTTCGCCGCCAGCATCCTCACCGCCGCCGCCGGCATGCTGGGCCTATCACACTACAAGTTCGGCCGCACCACCACGCTGGTCACGCCACGCGACGACTACTTTCCCAAGAGCCCCTACCGCGTCATCCAGGAGAACCTGGAACGAGGCCTGCATACGCTCGTGCTCTTGGACATCCACGACGACGGATCCACCATGCGAAGCCACCAAGCAGCAGGCTTGCTGCTGGACTTGGAGGAGGACCTCCAAGAGGGCGTGCTGGATGAGGAGACGCCGTGCTGCGTGGTGGCCCGCGCGGGGCACGAGGACGCGATGGCCTGGCATGGACCCCTTGGAGCCATCAAGAGGCTTGACGCGGGGGGCCCGATGCACACGCTCGTGGTGCCGGGGGAGGTGAGCGTCGTGGAAGAGGAGGCTCTTTCCGCGTTCACGAGGCCCGTGGAAAGCCCTGGGTCATCCTAGGGTGGGCTGGGTTGAACGTTCACGTTCCCTGCAGCGATCTCCTCGGGGACGCTGGTGGCGTGCGTGATGGCCACGTTGTCGATCTGGATCGCGCAACTGCACGCTTCATCCTGCTCGGCGTGGTTGAAGCTCCAGAAACTGAGTTGCCCGATGCGCAACTGCCCGAGAACCTCGCGTTTCTCCTCCTCGGTCTCGGTGTCCTTCCAAGCGGTTTCCAAGTCGTCGCAATCCGCATGTCGAGAGGTGAACGTTGCCTCCAAAGGACTCGCAACGACACGGTCTTGATCATCGTCCAAGCTGTCCTGGAGTTGATCCGCTGAGAAGCGCAACTGGCAATCAAGCCATAGACCCACCCAGGGGCTTTGAACCGCCATGGGCGTAGCGCTCAGGGACAA
Source organism: Thermoplasmata archaeon (assembly GCA_003561665.1). GTDB lineage: Archaea > Thermoplasmatota > SW-10-69-26 > SW-10-69-26 > SW-10-69-26 > PWVY01. Next base: position 1,658 of record PWVY01000304.1, on the reverse strand, counting down.
GATCACGGCCGCGTTATCCGCGATGGCTCCAGCCTCGACGTCGAACTCGAACGTTTGGAAGTTCGCCGTGAACGCCTGGTTCGAGGACAACCAGGACTGCCACATGTTGTGGTTCTGCAGGCTGTCATCGGCGAGCACGACCGCTTCACGGTCCCCGTCATCGTCGTTATCGCCGAACCACACGCTTCCCCCTTCGTCCACGGGCGTCGCGCTCCACGCAAGGGCCGGGTTCGAGGCTTGATGGCTCGGGTTGATCCATGCCACGTCCGCGCCCTCCTCCTCGCTGTGCACACAGTGACCGTACCCCACGAGGAAAACGGTCTCGTGCTTGGGATCGTCCACGAGCATCTGGGCACCCTCCTGTGCCGAGCTCGAGGAAACACTCGCACTCGCGTCAACGGATCCCTCGTCCGGGTCCGCATCGGCGCTAGCCTCCACGCTCTGAGCCGCTTTGCCCTGAGGCGTTTGGCTACCCCAGAACACCTGGTGGCCTACCCCGATGCACTCATCCAACGGGGACCCTTCCAGCATCTCGTCCCCCTCATCAGGGGCATGAAGCTCGAAATCCCCGTTCACCACAGCGTTCGGGACCACGCCCTGGGAAAGCCCCATGGGCCCCATGACGACCAAACTCGCAACCGCGACCAAGAACCACTTCGCTTTGAACATGAAATTCGCCTCTCAAACCTGGAAGGCGCCCTGCCTCCCGACCCGACCAACACGAGGGGGTCGATAAACCCTTGCTCAACGCTTCCTGACGGCTGTTCATGCGCTCACACGGTTCAGCAAGGTTCATGTCAAGCGACCGCGAATCAAGCCTCGTGGACCTCGACCAACTCGAACGCATCCTCTGGTGGGCCGCCGGCATAGGGTACCTCACCCTCGCCATCCTCATCACGGGAGAGTTCCGGGGCTGGTGGAACGATGCAGGAGAGATCGGGTCCATCATCGTGGCCACCCTAACCGGCCTCGTCACGATCATCGCGCTCCTCATCAACGCAACCAAAGACCAAGCCAAAGCCATCCGCGAAGGCGTCACCGACAACGGACGAAGGCTCGGCCTGATCCACCAAGGCATCCAAGGCATCCGCGAAGACAACCAAGGGATCCACCAAGGCATCCAGAGCCTCCGCGAAGACAACCAAGGGATCCACCAAGGCATCCAGAGCCTCCACGAGGACAACCAACGGATCCACCAGGAGAACCAGCGCCAAACTGCGGTCCTCGTCGAGATCCGAGACCGATTATGAGCCCCCCGAGAACCTCGCCCGGCAGGCCCGCGACTCACCCATCGCTGACGATGCACACCACATCCCCATCCTCAAGCTCGTGATCGGCCCCGATGGTCCGGTTGGACCGAGCATCGATGGCCTGCTGGAACCCGCTCCCGATGTCCGTATGCACCCTGTACGCCAACCCCCTCGCCGTCGTCCCACGCGGCACCAAGAACGCATCCGGCAACACGTTCCCCTCCCCATCCGTGAACGCGCCCGCATCCTCCACCGGGTACACCACGATCCGATCCAACACCTCGAACACGCCCGCCTCCAACACCGCCTGAACCCCCGTCCCACCGAACCGATCGAACACGTTCTCCCGGATCAACGCTACCCCTCTCTCCTGCTCCGGCGCCAAATCCCCCACAACTTCGAACCCAT
>PWVY01000010.1 GCA_003561665.1 Thermoplasmata archaeon | reverse complement strand
CCCGCATCGTTTACACCCTGGACTACCCGGGTATCTAATCCGGTTCGCTCCCCAGGGCTTCGTCCCTCACCGTCAGACCCGTTCTAGCCAGACGCCTTCGCCACCGGTGGTCCCCTCGGGATTACAGGATTTCACCCCTACCCCGAGAGTACCTCTGGCCTCTCCCGGTCTCTAGATCGGCAGTTTGCCCGAAATTCGGACCGTTGAGCGGCCCGATTTACCCGGGCATTTACCGATCCGGCTACGGACGCTTTAGGCCCAATAACATCGGTGACCACTAGGGCTGCGGGTATTACCGCGGCGGCTGGCACCCGTCTTACCCAGCCCTTTCTCCGGATGCCCTTTAAGCATCCAAACAGCCGACACTAAGTGTCGGCACTGGGGGTTCCCTCGTCGCGCTCGCGCGCATTGCGAAGTTTTCGCGCCTGCTGCGCCCCGTAGGGCCTGGACTCGTGTCTCAGAGTCCATCTCCGGGCTACGGCTCTCACCTCCCGTACCCGTCGTCGGCTAGCCAGGTCTTTACCCTGGCTACTACCTGATAGGCCGCAGAGCCATCCTAGGACGCCTGAGCTTTAAGCGACCGGGCATTCCAGCCCCGATCACCTATGGGATATTATCCTCAGTTTCCCGAGGTTATGTCCCTTCCTAGGGTAGGTTCTCCACGTGTTACTGAGCAGTCTGCCGAGATCCGAAATCTCTCGACTCGCATGGCTTAATCGAACCCCCAAAGCAGTCACCTCCGGCAGGATCAACCGGAGTTAACTCACGCGCCACAGGGTAAGGTGTGGCACAGTGAGTCCGGCCCAACCGGGCCGGGTGGGCCCATTCGCCTGTATCGGTTTGCAAATGGGAATTTTGGCGGAGCAGATGGGTTTCACCCCACCTACACACCAATCGTTGGAGATTGCTTCGTCTGTCGGATGCGAGAGGTCACGACCGCTTGGAACGGCCGGGTTTCTCGGATCCCCACGCGTATTGATGTCCCACACTCTGGATGTGGATCTTCATCGTGAGCAGTCTCCTGCTCCCTCGACCCATTTTCGAAGTGCGGTACCCGGCGACCGTCTTGCGATCGGCCCCGGACGGGAACCCGTGTAAGCAGCGCCCCTTACATAACCCTTTTGCCCGGGTCAGGTCGCGACCCGAGGCGAGGGAGTCGAGTAAGGGTTGCTGGGTACGGTCCCATCCAACCGGGAAAGGACGTAGATACCCCTAGTATATCAGGCTTCCGCGGAACGAGGTAACATGGCCCACGTGAGGCTTCCGCGTGGGAAGAGACATACCATGTGACCTGGATCGTCCGATGATGGTCTCCTTCGTGGCGTTAGGTGCCTTGATCGTCACGGGCGTTTCGCTCTTGCTATCGGTCGTTTCAGCCTTGGCGGTTTTCAGGACTGGCGCTTGGAGGTTCGCGTTCGCCTCGCTTGCGTTCGCCGTGTTCGCCGTTCGAGGGGTGTTGATCCTTGGGGATGGTGTAGGGTGGTTCGTGGATCCGATCGCTTGGGATGGGTGGACGGTGGGGATGGATGCGGTAATCGTGGCCTCGATTTATGCAGCCGTCGTGAAGGGGTGAGTTGGACTGGCCGGGGAGGTGTTGGAGGTTGAGGCTCGGCGGGAGATCTACGAGACCCTTAGGGAATCCCCCGGGGCGCATTTCTCGCATCTCCAACGGTTGCTCGGTATGGCGACGGGGACGTTGCAGTATCATCTGAAGGTGTTGGAGGATCGGAACCTGATCGAGGTGGACCGGGAGGGTCGGTATACCAGGTACTTCGTTTCATTGGAGGTGGAGCAGCGGGACAGGCAGTTGCTTGGGTTGCTTCGGCAGGAGACCGCTCGGCGAGTGATGTTGCATCTTTTAGAGCAAGGCCTGTCTCGCTTGACGGATGTGAGCGATGCGCTCGGGTTGGCTCCGTCGACCGTATCGTTCCATCTTGGAAACTTGGAGGAAGCGGGGGTTGTTGAGAAGCCGGAGCGGGGGAAGTACCGGTTGGTGGATGCGGAGCGGGTTGAGGATGTGTTGGTGGCGTATCAGGAGAGCTTCTCGGATCACGCCGTGGACCGGATGGTCTCGTTACTGACGGGGTTGGGGGAGGGGGGTGGGGGTGCGAGCGGGGGGTAACGGTTTTCTTAGGGTTGGAGGGTCGGTGGGTTGTGTCTGAGGAAACGTTGGAGTCGTTGGCTCTTCGGTTCGCGTTGAAGAACGCAGTCGATCATGAGGGGGAGGCGAACAAGGGGGCCGTGATCGGTCGGATCATGGCGTTTGATGAGGCGTTCAAGGAGCGAGCGGGGGAGGTTGCACAAGTGGCGGGTCGTGTGGTGGGGGAGGTTAACGCGTTGGAGGTGGATGAGCAACGGGAGCGCTTGGAGGACGTGGGTGTCCTTGAGTTGGAGGCGAAGGATGAGCGTCGGGAGGGGTTGCCACCGTTGGGTGTGGAGGCGGGGGAGGATGTGGTGATGCGGTTTGCGCCGAACCCCAATGGGCCCCCGTCGTTGGGGCACTCAAGGGGGATGTGCATCAACGGTGCGTATGCGCGGGAGCATGATGCGCGGTTGATTTTGCGGTTCGATGATACGGATCCGGTGAACAAGGCACCGTGGGATCCTGCGTATGGCATGTTCGAGGAGGCGTTCGATTGGCTTGGCATCGACGTGGATGAGGTGGTGTACGCGAGCGATCGTTTGGCGTTGTATTATGAGCACGCGCGCGAGGCATTGGAGCAGGGGTTGGCCTACACGTGTGAGTGTAGCCCGGAGTCGTTCCGGGAGCATAAGGCTGCATTGGAGGCGTGTCCTCATCGAGAGGAGCCTGTGGAGGTTCAGATGCAGCGTTGGGGGGAGATGCTGGAGGGTGGGTACGACGTTGGTGGATGCGTGATGCGTGTGAAAACGGACATGCAGCATCCGGATCCTGCGCTTCGGGATTGGGTGGCGTTCCGGTTGGTGGATGTGGATGCGAACCCGCATGCGCGCGTGGGGTCCCGGTTCACGGTGTGGCCGTTGCTTGATTTCCAGTCTGCGGTGGATGATCATCTTTTGGGCGTCACGCACGTGATCCGTGGGAAGGACCTGGCGGATAGCGAGCGCAAGCAGCGTTACTTGTACGAGGGGTTCGGTTGGTCGTATCCGGAGGTTCTGCATTGGGGCCGGGTGGGGGTTCACGGGTTCGGTTCTTTCTCGACAAGCGGGATGCGGGCGGCTATCGAGGAGGGTCAGTATTCGGGGTGGGATGATCCTCGTTTGCCGACGTTGTTGGCGTTGAAGCGGCGTGGGTTCTTGTCGGAGGCGATCATGGCGTTCTGGGTGGGGTTGGGGTTGTCGGAGAAGGATATCGAGGTCAGCGCGGAGACGTTGGAGGCGGAGAACCGGAAGCTGTTGGATGAGCGTGCGGATCGGTTGTTCTTCGTGCGGGATCCGGTCCTTGTGGAGGTGGAGGGGGTGGAGGGTCCGGTGACGGCGGAGGTTCCTCGTCATCCGGATGATCCGGACCGTGGGGTTCGTTCGTTGGTCTTGGAGGGGGAGGCGTTGGTGCCGAGGACCGTGTGGGAGGGGTTGGGGGAGGATGTCGTGTTCCGGTTGAAGGATTGTGGCGATGTTCGGAAGGTGGGGGAGGATCGTGTCGGGTGGGTGTCGCGGGGGTTGTCGGACGAGCGGGAGGGGCCGATCGTGGAGTGGGTGACGCCGTCGAGTGTTCCCTGTAAGGTGTTGCGCCCGGATGCGTCCGTGCATGAGGGACGTGTGGAGGCGTCCGCCGTGGGGATGGATGAGGGGGAGGTGGTTCAGTTTGAGCGTTATGGGTTCGCTCGGTTGGAGGAGGTTGAGGATGGGGGTGTGGTCGCGGTGTTCGGTCACCGATGAACCAGCGCGGGTGAACCTTGGGTCTCCTTGTGGGCTCGTGGCCTGTCGCGCGAGCGAGGGATCTTCGAACAGCTATGGCGTTCGCGTTGGGGGGCGAGCGCGTGTTCGGGTGGGGTCTTGGATCCTTGGCCCGCGATTGAGGGGATGAAGAGGGACCCGGAGGGGGCATGGCCCCTCCGGGGGAACGGCTCGTCGGCGCGGCGTTCTTTTGGCAAAGGTTACCCGGTGCCGTTCGAGCCGTTTGTCATCGGACCGTCGCCGTTGGTCTGTTCGGTCCCAGGGAGAGGTTCTCCCCGGATGGCATCCAGTACGAGGTCCGTGACTTGCAGATCCCAGCATAACCGTCGAGCTGGGCATGATTGGCACATGTCCCACGATGCGGTGTAGGGTACTTTCTCGAGGAACAGGCCGAAGTGATGGGCCGCGTCTGCGGCTTTCTCGGTGAGGGTGAACGTCTTCTTTTCGCTGTTCATGGATAGAAGATCGTTCGTGGTGAGCTTTTTTAGGCGGTCTTTGAGGAAGGTTTGGTATTGGTAGGAGTCGCTGATCTCGCCGAATTTGCGTTCTCCCCAGCGGCTTTGGCTGTATTCTTCCTCGTGCGTGCTTCGGTACGTTTCGATGAAGTCCTTCGCTTTGAAGGTGTCCTGGCCGAAGTTGATCAGGATGCGGTAGGTCTCGAAGATGAGGGATGTGTCGGGGTCTGTGGCTCGGCGGAAGCGTAGGTACGAGCAAAGCTGGTGTTTCTCGATGGTTTCGTTCCAACCGTACTCTTTGGCGTCGCGGAGGCCTCGTCCGATCTTGTCGATTGTGTCGGTGTCGGCGAGTTCGCTGAGCTTTTCGCGGACCTTGTGAGAGGTGAAGCCGAAGAATTCAGCGCTGGAGTCTGCTTGTGCGTTGTCGGGAACGATGAGGTGGTTGGCTTTCCGCGCGGTGAAGCGGCCGATCTTCACGTTGAGGCCCTGACCGTTTTGTGCGATGACGAGCGGGCGTGTGTTCCCACTGGAGAGGGCTTGTAGGACCGTATCGTAGACGGTACCGTACACGTGGACCTTGAGGGCCCCGTAGAAGGCGTCGTCGGTCGAGAACGGTACGAGTTGTAGCCGCGCCATGCTAATCGTGTCGTCGGGACGAAGCTGTAGTCCCGGGGTACCTTTGCCGCGGCTCGACTGCGGCTCAGGCTCCAAAAAGGTTTCCCTGCATCTGAGGGGTTATGTGGGTGCGTGGGGGGCCTTCGCGAATCAGGGTGTATAAGTAGGCAAGGGAGGGTGGGGTCGCGGATGACATCTGGTGACCTTGACTTGGCATTGTCTGTTCATTTGTTCGAGGATGTCGACCTGACGGGGGCTACCGTCGTGGACGGGTTCCCAAGTGTGGGCTTGGTGAGCACGATCTGCGCGAACTACTTGATCGACTTGTTGGAGTTGGATCAGGTGGGTATCCTTGATTCTCCTCGGTTCCCAACGGTGAGCATCATACGCGAGGGGGAGCCGATGTTCCCGGTGCGGGTGTATGCGGGGAAGGGTCTTTGCGTGTTCGTGAGCGAGTTCCAGCCGGATGAGGGGCTTGTTCGTGGCATCGCGGAGACGCTTTTGTCGTTCGCTCACGAGCATGGTTGCTCGCGCGTGGTGTCGCCGGAGGGGATGGTGACGGATGAAGAGGAGGAGGATGCGGTCAAGGTGTACGGCTTCGCGTCGACGCCGGCGGCTCGTGAGCGTTTGCGGGATGCGGAGCTGGAGCGGTTCGACAACGGCATCATCACCGGCGTGAGCGGTGTCCTGTTAGCGTTGGGGAAACGGGACGGGTTCGAAACGGTGAGTTTGTTGGCTGAAGCGAACCCGAGCTATCCGGATGCGCGCGCGTCAGCGCATGCGATCGAGGCGATGGATCTGTTCTTGGGCGAGGTGGACATCGACGTGGAGCCGTTGTACACGGAGGCGGAGAACATCGAGCGGACCTTGCGGCATATGCAAAAGCAGGCGGGGAAGGGTGCAAGCCGCTCGCCGAGTGATCACCCGATGTACGGGTGAGAGGGGTCACTCTTCGTCTTCGTCCTCGTTGTAGCCGAGGTCGCTGGGGAGTTCGCCGAAGCGATCGCGGATGCGTTCTTGTTTCTCCACGGCGCTGGGGGTGCAGTGGTGGCGCTCGCTTTTCTTGCGTTGGCCGCAGTCGGGGCAGATCACGGTCCCGGGCATGTACCCGTGTGGACTCCGAAGTGCTTTGTAAGCGTTTCCCTCCCGTCCGTGGGTTGGCTTGGTTCACTTGTTGATGTGGATGGGGTGTCCTTGGGCTGCCTCGATGGCTTCTAGGAACGCTTCAGCGAGGGTGGGGTGGGCGTGCACCGTCTCGGCGACGTCGGTGAGCGTGGCGCCCATCTCGATGGCGAGCGCGGGCTCGGCGATGAGGTTCGTTGCATCCGGCCCGATGATGTGGGTTCCAAGGATCTCCTCGTCGGGGCCCGCGATGACTTTCACCCAGCCTTCGGTGTGGCCGCTCATTTTGGCTTTCCCGAGCGCGGCGAAGGGGAAGCGAGCCGAGGTGACGTCGTCGTAGCGCTCGTTGGCTTCGTTCTCGGTGAGCCCGACGCTTCCAACCTCGGGCGTGGTGTAGCAGAACCAGGGGATGGCGCGGTGGTCGACGACGACGTGGTCGTTGCCTGCCGCGACGGCGGCGGCGTGCATGCCTTCGTAACTGGCCTTGTGTGCAAGAGCGGGGCCGGGTGCGATGTCCCCGATGGCGAAGATGTGCGGGATGCTGGTTCGCATCTGGTCGTCCACGGCGATGCGCCCGTTCTCGGTGGTGTCGATGTCGAGATTGTCGAGCCCGACCGTGTCCAGGCGGGGGGTGCGTCCGACCGCGACGAGCACTTTCTCGGTGGTGAGCTCTTCGTCCCCTTTGGGACCTTCGAGGGTGAGCGTTGCTTGATCGTTTCGGATGTCCGCGTCGGCTGCTTTCGTCCCCGTGTGGATGGTCAGGCCGCGCTTTGTGAGTTGGCGTTGTAGCTCGTTGCCGAGGTCCTCGTCGGCGGTGGGGATGGGGCGGTCCATCATCTCGACGACGGTGACGTCCGTGCCGAGTTGGTGGTAGAGTTGCCCGATTTCGAGACCGATGAAGCCGCCGCCGATGACGGCGAGGCTGTCGGGGATGGTTTCCAGTTCTAGGGCGTCACGACTGCTTAGGATGGTGGGTTCTTCGAAGGGCAGGTGGGGGAGTTGGATCGGTTCGCTGCCGGTCGCGATGAGGCATTGTTCGAACGTGATCTCGTCCCCGTCGATGGTGGCCGTGTTCTCGTCTTCGAGGCGCGCGGTGCCCTCGCGGATGTCGACGCCGCGCCCTTTGAGTAAGTGTTGAACCCCGTTGGAGAGTTGGTTGATCTGGCCTTGTTTCCATTTCTGCGTTGCGGGGAGGTCCACGGTGGCTTCACCGGTGGAGAGGCCGCGTTCGTTCCACGCGGTGACCTCGTCCATCATCTTTCCTAGGCCGATGAGGCCTTTGCTGGGGATGCAGCCCCAGTGGAGGCATACGCCGCCCCAGGACCCTTCGTCTACGCATGTGACGTCGAGGCCGCGTTGTGCGGCTCGGATCGCGGCGTGGTACCCTCCGGGGCCGCCTCCGATGACGAGGAACTCGGTCTGGCTTGTCATGGTCTCGACTTCCGCCATGGGGGAGCCATCGAAAAACGCTTCGCCGGGTTGCGCAAGGGGTTCCTATGCGCGTTGGCGGTTGGCTTCCTTGGGCGAGTGTTGGGGCGGTGCCCATGTTCGGCGGTCGGCGCGTGGGGGCGAGGGGACGTGGTCTTGGAGCAGGTTCTCGAGTTCGAGGCGTTCGTCTTCGGTGAGTTCGCGCGAGGCGCTCACTTCTCCGTCTTGGTTGATCCAGACGCGCACGTCGTCGAGCGTGAATTCGACGGATTGGATGCCTTCAGGGAGGTCCTCGCTGAGTTTGTAGGGGGCGCGGCGGCCGTCGGGGAGCTTGTAGCGGTCCACGGCGAAGCGGCTTTTCGAGTCCGCGTCTGAGGCCAAGCGGCGAAGCCCGTCTCCTCCAAGCGGTTCCATGGTGGCGGGGATCTCGCGAAGGCCGGGCACCATCACCAATCGGGGGAACTTTCCGAGGCCGTAGACGTAGTGGACGCCTTCGTGCTTGGACGGTTGCGTGGTCCCGCTGCGTGCAAGAGCGATGACCCCGATGAGGGCGAAGAGGGCCAGGATCCCAAGCATGGCCACTGTACCGGTCCCAATTTGAAGCAACGTGGGGGGAAGCATCGGAGCCCCAATTGGGGGGGTGTTGAAAGGCTTGACGGGTCGAGGCGGGTCAACGGCTTTCGAGCAGGAGGAGGTTGGGGTCCTCGAGGAACCGTTTGACATCCTGCGCGAAGAGCGCGCCGTCGTAGCCGTCCACGAGCCGGTGGTCGAAGCTGAACGAGATGTTCATGACTTTCCCGGGCACGATCTCTCCATCTTCCACGACGGGCACGTCCCGTATGGCGTGAACGCCCATGATCGCGACTTGGGGATGGTTGAGGATGGGCGTCGCCATGAGGCCACCGACGCGGCCCAGGCTCGTGATGGTGAAGGTTCCTCCGGTCAACTCTTCCATGCCAAGTTTGTGTTCTTGGGCTTTCTCGCCGAGTTCGTTGATGTCTTCGGCGATCTCGAGGATGCTTTTCTCGTGCGCGTTGTGCACCACGGGCACGGTGAGGCCTCGATCCGTGGCGGCCGCGATGCCCATGTTGATGGGCTCTTTGACGACGAGTTCCTTGGTTTCTTCGTCGACGAGCGCGTTGCACCGGGGATGGTTGCGAAGCGCGCGAACGACGGCCTTCGTGATGAGCGGGAGGAAGGTGACGTTCACGTCTTGTTCTTCACCGAGTTGTTTGAGCTCGTTTCTGACCTCGACGAGCTTGTCGGCGCGCACTTGCTCAACGTACGTGAAGTGGGGCTGGAGGGTCTTGGCCCTCGTCATGGATTCCCAGATGCGCTTTCGTAGGCCTTTGAGCTGCTCGACCTCGCGTGCCCCGTCTTTGTCCACGGTAGGGATGTCGAAATCGAAGGCTGGCCCTTGGAAGCCTTGCTCGCCCTGGAGAGCTTGTTCGAGATCCTCCATCGTGACGTGCCCATGGCTTCCGGTGGCTTGCACGCGGCCTAAATCGATGCCCTCTTGCTTGGCTTTCTGCCGGACCTTGGGCATCGCAAGGGCTTGCCCAGCGCTTTGCGTGGCGGCGCGTTGTCGCCGCTCGGGGCGTCGTTCCCCTGCGGGCCCGCTGTGTGCATCGGGCAACTCGAAGAGGGTCTTGTCCTCTTTCTCCTCTGCGGGTTCCTCTTCTTCCGGGGCTTTTTCCTCATCGGCCTCCTCTGGGGAAGGGGCTTGGCCTTCGGGCGCGATGACGACGAAGATTTCGCCTACGTCCACGACGTCCCCTTCCGCAAAGCGGATGTCTTTGATGGTGCCTGCTAGGGGGCTGGAGATCTGGACCGTGGCTTTGTCCGTCATGACTTCCACGATGTCTTCGTCCTCTTGCACCGTGTCGCCTTCGCTGACGAGCCAGTTCACGATCTCGCCTTCGTGCACGCCTTCGCCAACGTCGGGAAGCTTGAACTCGTAATCGTTCGCCATCATGTCACCTTAGTAGGAGAGCACCTCGTCCACGGCGTCCAAGACGCGCGTGGGCGTGGGCAAGTATTCTTCTTCGAGCGTGTACGGGAAGGGGGTATCCAGCCCGGTCACGCGCTGGATGGGGGCTTCAAGGTTCAAGATCAAGCGCTCATGAAGGAACGCGCTGATCTCCCCCATGAAACCGCCGGTCCGTGGGGCTTCCTGCACGAGGACAGCCCGTCCGGTCTTTTTCACGCTCGCCTCGAGCGTGTCCTTGTCGAAGGGCACCAGCGTGCGCATATCGATGACTTCCACGCTCACCCCTTCTTCCTCGGCGGTTTGAGCCGCTTGCAGCGCAACGTGAAGCATGGCGCCGTACGCGATCACGGTCACGTCATCGCCTTCCCGCGCGATGCGGGCTTCCCCGATCTCGGTCTCGTAGTACCCTTCCTCGACATCTTCTTTCACAGCGCGGTACACGCGTTTGGGTTCGAGGAACATGACCGGGTCCTCGTCTTGGATGCTCGCCAAGAGGAGGCCTTTCGTGTCCGTGGGCGTGCTCGGGATCACGATCTTGAGTCCGGGGGTGTGCGCGAAGTACGCTTCGCTGGATTGGGAGTGGTAATGCCCGCCTCGGATCCCGCCCCCGTAGGGGGTGCGGATGACCATCGGAGCGGTGTATTGGCCGCCGCTTCGGTACCGGATCTTGGCGACCTCGTTCACGATCTGATCGAACCCGGGGTAGATGAAGTCAAGGAACTGGATCTCGGGGACAGGGCGCAGCCCGTAGAGCGCCATGCCCATGGCCGTCCCGATGATGCCGGCTTCGGCTAGGGGCGTGTCGATCACGCGCTCTTCGCCGTAGGCATCATAGAGGCCGTCCGTGGCGCGGAAGACGCCACCGTTGACGCCCACGTCTTCGCCAAGCACGACGACGCGGTCGTCCTCGTGCATCGCGGTGTTCAAACCATCGTTCACTGCTTCAACGAGCGTCATCTCGGGCACTAGTGACCACCGTCCATGTCGGGTCGCTCTCCGTAGAACCGTTTCAGATCATCTGCTTGTTCGCGTAGGTGCCAGGGGACTTGGGCGTAAACGTCCTCGACGAGGGAGTCGATGGTGGGCCCTTCCGCGTTCTCGGCGCTTTCCACGCCGGCTTGGATCTCGTCCTTGATCCGCTCGCGGAGGGCTTCATCCTCGCTCTCGGTGAGGTGGTTTTGTTCGTGGAGGAACGCCTGGAAGAGGTCGATGGGGTCCCGGTTGGACCATGCTTCGAGGTCCTCTTGGGGGACGTACCGGTCCGGGTCGTCCGAGCTGGAGTGGGGGCCCATCCTGTACGTGACAGCCTCGATGAGGGTGGGACCTCCACCGTTGCGGGCTTTCTCGACCGCTTCCCGTGAGGCTTGGTACAACGCGAGGACGTCGTTCCCGTCCACGCGCACCCCGTCGAAGCCGTATGCCTTCGCCTTGATGGCGAAGCTCTCGCTGGCGGTTTGTTTCTCTGTGGGGACACTGATGGCCCATTGGTTGTTTTGGCAGAGGAACACGGTGGGTGTGTTCCAGACGCCCGCGAAGTTCATCGCGACGTGGAAGTCGCCCTCGCTGGTGGAGCCATCCCCGAACGCTACGCCCGTGACGACATCGTCATCCTTGATCTGAGCGGCGTACGCGGCACCGACGGCGTGCGGGATCTGCGTGGAAAGAGGGCTGCTGATGCTGTAGAAGTTGATATCTTTGAAGCTGTAGTGGTTGGGCATCTGCCGTCCTTGGATGTGGTCTTCGGCCGTGCCGTAGCACTGGTGCACCATCTCTTCGATGCTTGCACCACGGAGGACAGCGACGCCGGTGTCTCGGTAGTGAGGGAAGTACCAATCCGTTTCTTTGAGGGCTGCGCCGAACCCGACGTGGGAGGCTTCTTGGCCCATGGAGCCGACGTAAAAGTGGATGCGTCCTTGGCGTTGGAGTTTCATACCTCGCTCGTTGAGCAGGCGAGTGGTCACCATCGCTTCGTACATGTCTAGGAGGGCGTCTTGGGAGAGATCTGGGACCTCACCGTTGGGTTGCCCGTCATCGTTCATGATGGTTTTCGGGGGTTCAAGCGTTGCCATGGGTTCACCTCGGGGTTGGTTCGAGCGGGCCGTCTCCTTGCTCGATCGTGTTCCGTATGTAGTACTCGCCGGCTCGGTACGATGAGCGGACAAGGGGCCCGGAAGCGACGTATTTGAACCCTTTCTCCAGTCCGATCGTTTCGTACCGTTCGAAGGTCTCGGGTCGGACGAAGTCCTGGACGGCGAGGTGTTTGTTGCTGGGTCGAAGGTATTGACCGATGGTCAGGAAGTCCACGCCCACATCCAACAGATCGTCCATGGTTTCCTCGACCTCCTCCGTGGTTTCGCCCAGGCCAACCATGATGCTGGATTTCGTGTACATGGGCTTTTCCAGGGTTCGCATGGCGTACCGTTTGGCAAAGCGGAGGACATCGAGGCTTTGGTCGTAATCGGCGCGAGCGTCGCGCACGGTGGGTGTTAATCGGCGCACGGTTTCGACGTTGTGCGCGAGCACGTGGGGCTTCGCGTCGACGACGAGCGCGAGGAGGTCTTCCTCGCCTTGGAAGTCGGTGATGAGGAACTCGACGAGCGTGTCGGGGCATTCCTTGTGGACCGTGTCGATGCAGGTGGCGACGTGGCTTGCTCCTTGGTCGGGAAGATCGTCGCGGTCGACGCTGGTGACGACCACGTAGTCGAGGTCCATCTCTTGGACGCTCGCTGCGAGCTTGGCCGGTTCGAGAGGGTCAAGCGGTCGTCCTTCTTTCTGCGTGTTCACGGCGCAGAACCGGCATCCGCGGGTGCAGGTATCGCCCATGACCATGAACGTGGCCGTGCCTCCGCCCCAGCATTCGCCGACGTTGGGGCATTGGGCTTCCTCGCATACGGTGGCGAGGTTGCGTTCTGTTCGCATCATCTTGATGCGTTTGTAGGCATCCCCGCCTGGGGGACGGACTTTCAACCAGTCAGGAAGACGCCGTCGCTCAGCTGGAGCAGCCACGACTCGCTCACTTCTAGCAAGGTAGAAAAGCGTTCAGGTCGCCTAGGGGCCGATCAGAACCGGCGCGTTGAAGAGTATGGGTGCGCGTGAGTGGCGTCGTGTTTCGGCCGGCGTTCACGGCTGTGTGCGATGCGTGCGCGGCTACAACGATGTGGGTGAAGGCGAACCGGATGGTTCAGGACGAGGGAGGGCCCTTGGTCCGGAAAGGGTTCCGCTGCACAGAGTGTGATGCGTTCGAACCGAAGGTGCTGGATACGCGGGGGACGATCCGAACCCGGTCTTGAGGGGAGAGTGGTTCGTCATAGCGGGGAGTTTTGGGTTTCGTGAATTACCAGTCGGTGTCCCAGGTTAACGCTTCGATGTGGCTGGGGGTGGCGCGTTCTCCGTTGGGGAGGAGGATGTCGATGGTTTCGATGATGCGGCCGGTTTGTTGGATGGTGATGTGGTCGCCAAGGAGCCCGTCGGGGAGCGTGATCTCCCAGCTGACTTCGATGAGGATGATGTGTGTGCCGGGGATGGTGCGCTTGGGGCTGGGGATGGGGAGGGTGAATCGGCTGGGTGCTTCGTCGGGGTCGGGGGTGAAGTAGTTTTGATTATCGCACGGGTCGTCTCCAACGCTTGCTTCCTGGAGTTTTTCGTCGCAGAGCTTGAAGTCTGGAGGGTCGGATTCTTGTTCTTGGGTTTTGATCTCGCCTTGGTTGATGAGGAGCTCGTTGAACCAGGCGTCTTCGTTCCAGGCGTTGTAGGGGTCGATCATTTTGGCTTTCACGGTGGCGTGGCTGACGCCTTGGTATTGGAGGGTGTGGTAGAGGCTGTCGAGGTG
>PWVY01000031.1 GCA_003561665.1 Thermoplasmata archaeon | reverse complement strand
TCCAGCTTCCCATCCACGCTCTCCAGCTTCCCATCCACGGCGGACACCTGATCCTTGCTTGCCCCAAGCGTGAAGGCCACGCCGCTGAACACGGCACCCACGATCGTCCCAACAGCCACCAAGAGATCCCCCGTCGGGTTCCACCAGCCCAACAGACGCCCCACCAACCCCAACAGGGCGATCCCAAACCCCAGCGCTGCGATCCCCCACGCGATTCGCACCATCCGGTCCGAGTCGTACCGCATCCCCTCTTCATGGGTGAGCGGTCCCTTTGAACCTTGTCCGCGAACCACGCGATTTTCAACTACTCCTCAGAGTAGAAGGACCGGGGAACCCTTTATCAGACCTCCCCGGCTTTCTCCCCGTGCTGGGTGCACCCACCATGATGTTCGTCGAGAAGGTAGGCGTCGTTGGAGCAGGAACGATGGGCGCGCGCATCGCTGAACTGATCGCGCTCAACGGGCACGAGGTTGTCCTCAAAGACATCGACGAGGAAACAACGAAAAGCGGCATGCAAACCATCCGCGGGATCCTCGACGAGCTTGTCGAGTACCACGAGAACAAAGCCGCTCAAGCCATCCAGGGCACCGAGAACGACCTCGGCATCACGCTCACCGACGAGCAAAAAGAAACCGTCCGACAAACCAAAAGCCCCACCTACGACGCTGAACGCGCCGACCGCATCTTCGAACGCATCACACCCACCACCTCCTACGACGAGTTCGAGGACGTTGACCTCGTCATCGAAGCCGTCGTCGAAGACGTCGACATCAAGCAAACCGTCTTCGCCGACCTGGAAGAGGCCACCGAACGCCACGTACCCCTTTGCACGAACACGAGCGTCCTCTCCATCACGGAGATCGCTGCCGGCACCCAAGACCGCCGACAGAAAGTCCTCGGCATGCACTTCTTCAACCCCCCCCAACAGCTCCCCCTCATCGAGATCGTTCCCGGCCTCGAAACGCACCAGAGCGTCGTCGAGAACGTCATGAACTTCGCCGAAGAGCTACGCAACCACCGCTACCCCATGCAACCCGTCCACGTCGAAGAAAGCCCCGGGTTCATCGCCAACCGCGTGCTCGGACGTGCCCTCAACGAAGCCTTCCTCATCTACGAGGAAGGACGCGCAGCCCCCCGCGACATCGACAAGGCCGTGAAAGCAGGCCTCGGATGGCCCATGGGCCCCCTCGAACTCGCCGACCATGTCGGCATCGACGTCATCAACCACGTCCAGGAAGGACTCAAGAAGATGGGCGCCACCGGGCATCAACGAGAACCCCAGATCACGAAACAACTTGCCAACCTCGGCCGCTACGGCAAGAAAAGCGGCCGCGGCTTCTACGAATATTCCCAATGAGGTGACCCCCCATGAGTGACGATTTGGTCCAAACCAGCATCGAAGACAACATCGCGAAACTGACCCTGAACAGCCCCCCCGTGAACGCGCTTAGCCAAGGCATGCTCAAAGCCCTCGACGGCACCTTCAACGACATTGCCGAGAACGAGGACGTTCGCGCCGTCGTCATCACCGGCGCAGGCAACAACGCCTTCTGCGCAGGCGCCGACGTGAACGAGATGAGCCAAATGAAGCCCGAGGACGCCGCCACAAGCGTTCTCCTTGGCAACGACGTGTTCACCACGATCGCCGAATGCGATCACCCCGTCATCGCGGCCATCAACAACCTCTGCCTTGGCGGAGGCCTGGAACTCGCCGCCGCATGCGACATGCGCTTCTCAAGCGATCGGGCCCGGTTCGGGACCCCGGAGACCACGCTTGGACTCATCCCCGCATGGGGCGGCGTGCTACGCCTGCCCCGCATCGTGGGCCTCCCCAAAGCCAAAGAACTCGTCTACACCGGCCAGATGATCAACGCGCAAGAAGCCCAACGCATCGGGCTTGTCAACAAGGTCGTCCCCGACGGGGACGAAGTCCGCGCCAGCATGGACATGGCCAAACGCATCAGCGTCAAAGCCAGCCCCCTGGCCGTCACGAAAGCCAAACGCGTCATGGACAAAGGCTACGAGACCACGATCGAGGAAGGCACCGAGCTCCTCCTCGAAGAGATGACGAGCCTCGCCGACAGCCACGACCTCGAAGAAGGCCTCCGCGCCTTCCAAGAGAAACGCCAACCCGAATTCAAAGGCGAGTAAACACGCGACCCTCGTCCCAAGGCTGGGAGAAAGCACAACGCCTAACCCACACGCCCGGCGTTCCCACTTGATGGCTGTGAACGTGAAAGCCCTCGCCCTCACCTTGGGCCTGCTTTGGGGCGGAGGCATGTTCGTGCTCGGGATCGCCGCCGCCTTGACCGGATGGGGAGCCGGCCTCGTCGACCCTCTTGCGAGCCTGTACATCGGGTTCGACGCCACCCTCACCGGGAGCCTCATCGGCGCCGCCTGGGGCCTCGTCGACGGCGCCATCTTCGGGGGCCTCATCGCGTGGCTCTACAACGTCTTCGACGCGCGCCTTTGACCCCACCGCTCACCGGCTCGCCGTGAAAACTGGCCTTGAAAAGCCTAAATGAAGCGACCAACTACCCCCAACCAATGCCCTCGAACAACGACGAGAAAAAACCCATGAAAGGCCCCGTCACCATCGAGCAAGCCTTCAAAGTCGACGGGAAGAAACTCACCGTTCACGTCAAATTCCCCAAACAAGTCAGCGACGAGATCGGGCTCGACAACGTCCTCATCGCCGCCAACCGAGCCCTCGTCAGCATCGACACCGACAACCACGATTTGAAGAAGATCCGACGCCACGACGTAGGACCCTAAGGCCCCCCCTCGTCCAAAGCCCGGCTTCTTTAACCCTCCCGACGCGCCCGGTCAAACCGCTCCTCGGCCTGTCGCCCGTGCTCAAAGACCCAATCGATACGCTCCTCTAACAGCCGCTTCTCGTACCCACTCAGAAAACGCTAAAGGACTCTGGACCTACCCCCCAGATCCATGATTTGACACTCCTTAACCCTCAAGCGAAGGCAAACGAAGAGGCATGAGCCTCCCCCACGAAAGCGATCAAAGCGACGAAGCCTTCAACGCACCCACCAACGCCTCCAACTCATCCAAATCCCCATCCTCCGCCAACGTACCCGTCACGACCACATCCGCCCCCGCCCGCGCCAACGCAACCGCCTCCTCCCCCGATCGCACCCCACCCCCCACGATCACCGACACTCCACGCCCCTCTGCCGCCTCCACCAACCCCACCGGCACAGGATCCCCCGCCCCACTCCCCGCCTCCAAATACAACGCATCGAACCGAAGCACCCGCGCCAACGCCGCATAACGCTCCACACGCGAAGCCCCCTTATCATCCCGCGAAACAAGATCCGCATCCGCCACACGCCCCACCGTCATCCCCGGCTCCACGATCACGTACGCCGTGTTCACCGTCTCCACCCCACCCTCCAACACCGGCCCCGCCCCCCGCGCCTGCTCCTCGATGATCAACCCCGGACGACGCGAATTAAACGGCACCGTGAACAACAACCCATCCAACCCACCCACAAACTGACCCGCACCCGACGGGAACAACAACACCGGCCGATCACTCACCGCACGAATCCCCCCCAACGTCTCCCC
>PWVY01000311.1 GCA_003561665.1 Thermoplasmata archaeon | reverse complement strand
TCATCCAAGCCACTGCAGCCGAGGTCTCCACGCAACGAGAGGTGACACCATGACGAACACGGACACCGAAGGCTCCACCCAGGGCCAAGCCACGCTGAACATCTACCGAGGCACCGAGACGGACGGGAGCTTCGAGACGTTCACGATCGACACCGAGCCGGGCATGGTCGTCCTCGACGCGATCCACAAGATCCAGGCCGAGCAAGACGACAGCCTCGCCGTTCGCTGGAACTGCAAGGCCGGGAAATGCGGCTCCTGCAGCGCGGAGATCAACGGGCACCCGCGCCTGTTGTGCATGTCACGCATCGACGAACTCGACGAAGGCGTCATCCACGTGACGCCCATGAAGGCCTTCCCCACGGTCAAAGACCTCGTCACGGACGTCAGCAAGAACTACGAGGTCAACGAGAGCATCACGCCCTTCACCGGTCGCGAGCTTCAAACGCCCGAGGAGAAGGAGAAGAACGAGTACCGGTTAAGCCAGGAAGACATGGACCGGGTGCAAGAGTTCCGGGATTGCATCGAATGCTTCCTCTGCCAAGACGTCTGTCACGTGCTTCGATCCCACGACAAGCATGAGGTCTTCCATGGCCCCCGTTACTTCGTGCGTTACGCGGGCGTGGAGATGCACCCCGCCGACGATGCCGACCGCGTCGATGACATCTGGGAGGAGGGAGGCATCGGGTACTGCAACATCACGAAGTGTTGCACCGAGGTATGCCCTGCAGGCATCAACATCACGGACAACGCCATCATTCCTCTCAAAGAGCGCGTGATCAGTCAACGGTTCGACCCCATCGCGATGCTCTGGCGCAAGATCAAAGGCGACGCGTAACCCTACCCGCCCTGGCCAAGGGTTGTTGGGTCCACGCGTGCCTCCGCAAGACCCCCTCCATCACGAGGGCTTCACGCCCTCGGGTGGGGCAGAGAAGACCCCTCGTGAGGCCTCGTTGGATGCCAGAAACCCGGGTGGGTGCCGAGCTTGGGAACCTCTCGATGCGAACGTTTTCATCGTGAATCCTCGTTCGTGGTTCGATGAGCACAGGAGAAGACCTCACGGGGAAGACCGCCGTCATCATGGGGGCCTCAAGCGGCATCGGTGAAGCAACGGCCCGCCGCTTGGCCAAGGAAGGCATGAACGTGGCCATCGGTGCACGACGGGAGAAACAACTCGAAGCCATCGCCCAAAGCATCGAAGAGGACCACGGGGTCAGCGCTCTCCCCGTCACGGTCGACGTTCGAAGCATGGAGGAGGTTCGAACCTTCGCCGAGAAGACGAAGGACACGTTCGGTGGAGCAGAGCTTGTCTTGGCCAACGCAGGTCGTCCAGGTCGCGGCACGGTGAAGACGATGGATGAGGCGACATTCGAGGCCACCATCGACGTGAACCTCACCGGCGCCTTCCGCACCGCGAAAGCGTTCCTTCCTCTTCTAAAGATCCGGGACGGGGCGCGCGCGCTCTTGTTCACCGGGAGCGTGGCGGGTCGCATCCCGATGCCATCCTCCAGCGCGTACTGCGCGAGCAAGCACGGGCTTCGAGGCTTCGCCAGGAGCCTGGCTCAAGAGGTCGCGGAGGATGGGATCCGGACGACCGTGATCCAACCGGGTTACGTGAACACGCCCTGGCACGAGGGGGATCCTCGAAGCGAGGATATGGTGCAGCCGGAGGACATCGCGCAGCTCGTCGTCGACCTCTTCACCCTCCACGAGACGGCCATGCTGGATGAAGCCACCGTTTGGCCTGCTCGGATGTACTAAACCTCGGGATCAACGTTGATGGGGAGCTCCAGCGCCCAGGGGCGAAGACATATATGGCTCATCTTCGCATCTTGATTCATGTCTGAAGCGTACATCCTGGACGGTATAAGGACCCCGTTTGGACGAGAAGATGGTGTTCTCTCTGATTGGCGCCCCGATGACTTGTTGGGGTACACCGCGCGCTCGCTCCTTGACGATCTTGACATCGATGAGTCCCTCATCGAGGATTTCATCGTCGGGTGTGTGACGCAGATCGGGGAACAGGGGGTCAACGTGGCTCGACTTGCGGGCCTCATCGCGGATCTTCCCCTTGACACGGGGGGGGTGACGCTCAACAGGATGTGCGGGAGCGGGCAGCAAGCCCTCAACTTCGGGGCCATGGCCACGATCAGCGGGCAGCACGATCTGGTTCTTACGGGCGGCGTGGAGAGCATGAGCCGTGTGAAGATCATGTCCGATGCAGGCTCGTTCAGTGACAAACTCCAGGAATCGTGGGATGTTCTCCATCAAGGGGAAAGCGCGGAGCGCATCGCGGACAAGTGGGATCTCTCCCGTGAAGAGCTTGATGCGTTCAGCCTGGAAAGCCACGAGAGGGCTATCGACGCTCAAGACCGTGGGTTCCTAGCGAACGAGATCCTCCCCGTTCCCAGCGAGCCCTGGAACGAGGAGGCCAAGGCCATCGAGCACGACGAAGGTCCCCGGCGCGGGTCCACGATGGAGAAACTCGCTCAACTCCCGACCGTGTTCCGTGAGGAAGGTGGGAAGATCACGCCGGCGTCCTCCAGCCAAATCACGGATGGGGCCGCCGTGACGCTCGTAGGGAACCAGGACGCGATCGATGAGACCGGGTTGGAACCGAGGGCTCGCATTGTTCAAACCGCTGTCGCGGGCGTGGACCCGGAGATCATGCTCACAGGCCCAATCCCTGCAACCCGCAAGGTCCTTGAGAAGGCAGGGTTGGAGCTTGACGATATGGACACGGTGGAAGTCAACGAGGCCTTCGCGAGCGTGCCTTTGGCGTGGACGAGAGAGTACCCTGAGTTCGATGAGGAGAAACTGAACCCCAACGGGGGCGCGATCGCGCTGGGTCACCCGCTTGGCGCTACGGGGCAGAAACTGGTCCAAACTAGCATCAACCAGCTTGAGGAAACCAACGGGCAGTACGGTTTGATCACGATGTGCATCGGGTTCGGTCAGGCCACAGCCACCATCATCGAGCGCGTTTGACTCTGAGATGGGGCAGCGGGGGTCACGTCGTCGCCATCGCCATCCCGGGGCGCCCTGTTAGCTCCCGTATTGGCTGGGGCAGCCGGTTTGGATCTCGCTCGCGGTGAACGTGGGATCTTCCTCGCTGTGGTCGAGGGTGCCCTTGGCCACGAGCGTGTTCCCGGGTTGCACCGCGGCGGGGAGCCCAGGGCCGTACGTGACGTGGATCGTGGTTTCTTCGTCGGTGAGGGTGAACGTGCCGGCCTCCGTGTCGACGGTTTGAACGGTGCCTTTGATCGTGGCGGCGCCTGGGTCTGCGGTTTTGGCTTCGGTGGGGGAGAGGGCGGCTTGGGGGGCTGCCCCGGCGACGGCGATGAGGCCACCGGTTGCGAGGAGGGTCATCGCGAGGATCAGGCGCGCGTCCACGCATGGGGAGTGCGCGTGGGGGTCTACAAATTTTTCCTTGATTCTCCTTGCGGGGTCGTGCTTTCCTGGTTGCGTGGTTGGGTGGCGTAGGCTGCGGGGAGGGTGAGGTGGAGGGTGGTTGCATCCTTTTGGGGTTCGATGTCGAGGCTGCCTTGGTGGTTGTGTACGAGGGCTTGGCAGAGGATGGGCCCTGCGGTCCCGCTGGGGTGGTCGGGGGGGGGGGG
>PWVY01000172.1 GCA_003561665.1 Thermoplasmata archaeon | reverse complement strand
GGGCGTGGTGCAGGTGCAGGAGGTTGAACCGGTGACGGTTCGGTTCGTGGAGGAGGGACCATCAGCTCCTTTGGTGTCCTCCGTGGAGGGGGGTTTCTCGTGGGGGACCGTGGAGGGGGTGGCGGTGTGGGAGGCGATGGCTCGGCCCGTGGGGGAGGAGGCGTGGTTCTCGGTGAAGGTGGAGGAGGAGAGCGCGTCAGCTCCGTTTGTGCCTCCGTTCGAGTGGGAGGGGCGGGTTCGTGGCGTGGACGCGGTAGGGAATCCGGGCGCGTGGAGCAACGTGACCCGGTTCGAGGCAGAGGATGCGACCGTGCCGGAGCCGGGGGCGCCAAGCGTGGATCTTGTGAACCCTCAGGCGGGGGATGTGGTGGAGGGGGTCGTGCCGATCCGGTGGGAGGGGTCGGGGGATGGCGTGGCGTTGGTCGAGGCGGGGGCGCGCTTGTTGGGGTCCTCGGGGTTCGATCCCATCGGGTCCTCGAGCTCTGATGAGCTTACGTGGGATACGAGGGGGGTGGCAGATGGGGAGTACGAGCTTCGGGTCACGGCTCGGGGTCCTGGGGGGGCTTCGAGCGTGGTGGTGCCTGTGACGGTGGAGAACCTGGACCCGGCGGTGAGCCAAGCTTCCGTTATTGAGCGTGGTCTCGAAGCCGGCGAGGAAACGCAACAGGATCGTGGCGTGTCAACGTGGATGCCTGGGAACCCCTTGCCCTTGGCGGCTTTGGTGTTGTTCGCCGTCGTGAAGGGCGCGTTCCTTGTTGCCGCGTTCTGGTTCAAATTGCAGGATAAGAAAGCGTAAGTAGGCGGGTAGGGTTGGCCGCGCGATGCCCAGCCCGGGAGAGGGAACGGACGAGGCTTCCACGGATGCGTCCGACCCCAGCGGGGATGAGCAAGACCCTGCGCCGGTGGACGCTCGGGATATCCGCTCAGCCGTCATCATGGGCATCGTGTTCGTGGGCAGCATCGTGCTCGCGATGCTCATCGCTCGAGCGCTCATGAGCGTGGATGTTCCCCCCGTGTTCGAGGATCCCGAGGATCCAACGAACCCCTTGCTTTACCTGGTGCTCGTGGTCGTGTTCACGGCCGCGATCCTCGTCATCGCGAAACTGGGCTTGAACCGCGTGATCCAATTCGGGATCCTTGCAGCCATCTTCTTCCTGATGGTGTTCATCTATCGCCCGCTTCTGGATGTCCTGGGCGTTTTCCCCACCACCCTGAACCTTGGCATAAGCGTCGGTTTAGCCCTTATCCTCACGGCCTTTCTCTACTACTACCCTGAGTGGTACATCGTGGACGCGGTGGGCATCAGCGTGGCCGCAGGCGCTACAGGATGGTTCGGGTTCAGCTTCGGCCTCGTACCAGCGCTCGTGCTCTTGATCGCGTTCGCAGTGTACGATGCCATCGCCGTGTACCGCACCGAGCACATGCTGGACTTAGCGGACCAAGTCATGGGGCTTCGCTTGCCCATCATGGTCATCGTGCCCAAAACGCTCAACTACAGCTTCCTTGGCGGGGAACCCGTCACGGACGCGGAAGTCAACGATCAAACCGTGGAACGGGACGAAGGCGTGGATACGCCCAAGGAGGACGATGAGCGCCAGGTCGGGGACGAGGACGCGTTGTTCATGGGCCTTGGCGACATCGTGATCCCGGGCGTTCTCGTCGTCTCCAGCATGGTGTTCCTTGGCGGGTACGAAGCAGCCATGGACACGGTCCTGGGGTTAAGCCCAAGCCTCTTCGTGGCCCTCTCAACGCTTCTTGGCGCCACGATCGGGTTCATCTTCCTGATGCGAGGCGTGCTCCAAGGAACCCCCCACGCAGGGCTTCCATCCCTCAACGGGGGAGCACTCGTAGGGTTCCTGATCCCCTTATTCCTGCTCTACGGGATCGACCCAGTCATACCGGTGTTCTGAAGAGAAAAAAATCGAGGGGAGACCCCCAAACCGCGGGGGTTAAGGGCGCGTTGCGACGCTTACCGGGGTACGCGGTGGATCCGCCGTTTACCCGTTGTGCCGCTGAGGTCCACGCCGCTTAGCGCGATGACCGCAGAGGCAAGGAGCACGGTCGTCCACATGGCCAAGGCACCCATCGTCACGACAAGCGGCGTGCCTACGACCACGATACCCGCAATCAGGCTCGTCACGCACGCGCCTCGCCCGGGCACGTTCCCTTGACTGGTTTTCCACGTGTTCCACGCGCTCACGGCCAAGATCAAAAGCCCCGCGACGACCACGATCGTTGCCGCCAGCGGAGCCATGGCCAAGAACAACGGGGATGCCGCAAGGCCCAAACCAAGCACGGCCCTCGTAGGAGCCAAGTAATCGTGCACGGGGGAGTCATACTCCCTGGAGCGTTCCGGTGTCGACGACTCCCGCCGATGCTCCGTGTGGGTCCTCCGTGGTTCTTCGTGGCCGCGTGTTTCACGCGTGTCCCGGGTTTCCGTTCGACGTTCTTCTTCCCGCATACATGTCCCTTGAGCGCACACGTTTTTAGACGTTACGAAAACCACGAAAACAACGGTTAGCGCGGCCAAAAAACGACTTCATCCACTTCAGCCAGGCCCTCATGAAGAAACCTTCTTGCATTCGGGTCGGTGGCGGGCCAAGCCGCCAACATGCTTGGCTGCTTACCCTTTTATGCCCGTGCGAACAAGAAGCAACCCGTGCACAACGCTCCTTACCAGGCGCTCGCCGACGCCGTCGAGCAAGGCCTTTATCAACTCGACGAGGACCAGTGCATTAGGGCCGTGAACGCTGCCTTCGCCCAACAGACCGGGTACCCAAGGGAGAAACTCATCGGCTCCCACATCTCGCTCGTCCTCGACGAGATCGACCTCTCAAGGCTCAAACGCGAGATCCGGCGAAACCGGAACGGACAAGACCACGAAGCGCTCGGTATCAACCTGCAAACCGCGAACGGTGATCAGGTCCCCTACACCGTTCAAATAACTCTCCTCCGCAGCACGGAAGGCATCATCGGGAGTACGGGGATCCTCCACAGCCTTGAAGACACCGACGAGCCAGTACCAAGAGGTGCCCGCTCAACGGCAGAAGAGTTCCGCTCGGTCGCAAGCGTCCTCGATGAAGCGCACATCGGCGTCATCGTCCTCGATCCAACCTTCAACATCGTATGGACCGATCAAACCATCGAGGAATACCTAGGCCTAGACCGTCAAGTCATCCTTGCCGAAAAGAAAACCTCCCTCCTCGATGAGGTGAAATCACGCTTCGAGGACCCTGACCGGTTCGAGGAGAAAATCCGAGCAACGTACGCCGACAACTCCTACATCGAACGCTTCGAAGTTCACGTTCTCCCCGATGAAGCCACCGGGCGCGAGGAACGCTGGCTTGAACACTGGAGCAAACCCATCGAGTCTGGCCGCTTCGCCGGTGGACGCGTCGAACTCTACTACGACGTGACCGACCGGAAGCGCTCGAAAGACCAAGTGTGGGAAAGCAAAGCCCAGTTCGAAAGCCTCGTGAACGCCATCGAGGAATACGCCATCTTCCACCTCGACACGGACGGGCACATCCTCTCCTGGAACGAAGGCGCACGCACCTTCAAAGGGTACAACCGTGACGAGGTCCTTGGCAAACACCTCTCCATCTTCTACTCTCCCG
>PWVY01000325.1 GCA_003561665.1 Thermoplasmata archaeon | reverse complement strand
TCAAAGCCAACACCCAACGAATCGATGATTACGATCTGGACCCGGCCGAGATCCAAAGCATCGAGCCAATCCCCATCATCGACACCCCCAAGCTTGGAGACCTCCCGGCTCCAGACCTTTGCCAACAGATGGGGATCGAAAGCCAAAACGACGAACAAGCCCTCGACGAAGCCACGGACGAAGTGTACCGACGCGGATTCTACGAAGGAACCATGAAAGACGACCTGCAGGAGATCGGAGGACTCCCGGTCCAGGAAGCCAAGGACGCCATGAAAGACTGGCTCGTTCAGCGCGGGGATGCAGCGATCTTCTACGACCTGACTGAACCCGTTGTGGCTCGTTCCCTCACCGAGGCCGTCGTGAAGGTCGTCGACGACCAATGGTTCATGGCGTACGGAGATGAAGCATGGAAAGAGGAGGTCCAGAACGCTCTGGATGACACCGTCCGATTGTACCCGGAGAAAGTCCGCACCCAGTTCGACCACGTCGTCGACTGGTTGAACGACTGGGCCTGCACGCGAGCGACCGGCCTTGGCACCAAGCTCCCCTGGGACGAGCAATGGATCATCGAAAGCTTGTCCGACTCCACCGTGTACATGGCCTACTACACCATCGCGCATCTGCTCGAAGATGAAGGCGTCAACCCCGAAGACGTCCAGGGCAACGATGCACTGTTCTCGTACGTGTTCCAAGGTGAAGGGGCCCCCGGCGAAGCAGCCCAGGGCTCCTTGACGAAGGAACTCATCGAGCAGATGCGGGATGAGTTCACGCACTGGTACCCTGTGGATTTCCGGAACTCAGGCAAGGACCTCGTTCAAAACCATCTCACGTTCATGATCTACAACCACGTGGCCCTGTTCGAGGAGGAACACTGGCCACGAGGGATCAGCGTCAACGGTTGGGTCACGATTGGGGGAGAGAAGATGAGCAAGAGCCAGGGGAACTTCATCACGCTCCGCGAAGCTTTGGAAGATCACGGAGCCACTGCGACGCGGTTGACCCTAGCCAACGCGGGAGAAGGCCTGGACGATGCGAACTTCGACCCAAGCTTCGCGCAAAGCGTGCCCGGTCGCGTGAACGCATGGTTCGACAACGTGACGCAACCTCCCAATGAAGCACGAGCAGGCCCCATGCAAGGCCCCGACGTTTGGTTCCACGCGCGCCTTGACGAGATCATCGAAGACGCGCAAAACGCGTTCGATGATGCGATGTTCCGTAGCGCCTTGAAAGCCACCTTCTTCGACACCACGCGCGCATGGAACCGTTACGAACGCCGTTGCCTGGGGGAACCACACATGGAAACCTGGGAGCGCTTCGCCAGCGTCGCCATCCGCCTGATGACCCCCATCATCCCTCACCTTGCCAGCGAAGCCTGGCAAACGCTTGGCGAATCTGGCGACGTGATCGATGCCCCGTTTCCCCAGACCAAAGAACCCGAGCATGCCGAACAAGCCCTGAAGGGAGAGCGCCTGATCGAACGTGTCCTCGAAGACACGCGAGGCATCATCCAAGCCACCGGCCAAAACCCCACCCTCGTCCGCGTGTTCACCGCTCCCCCCTGGAAACACGCTATCCTATCCGAGGCCCTCCGGTTGAAAGAGAAAGGCGAACTCGATCCTGGAGCCTTGACCGGGCGCGTGATGCAGGATGAAGCGATCAAGGAGCAAGGATCCAACGCTGCCCGCTTCGCTAAAGAGAAAGCCATCGACCTCGACCGTGGCGAAGCCCCCGACCTGCTCGACGACGAAACAAACGTGATACGAGAAGCGAAAGCCTACTTGGAAGCTCAACTCGGCTGCACCGTCGAAGTCCACGCCGCAAACGACGCAACGAACATCGAGCACGGAGGCAAAGCCGAACGCGCGGAGCCCGGCCGACCCGGCATCTACCTCGAAACGTAGGAACCTCCCATGCAAGAACACCCTCCGCCTCTCCCCTCCTGGGTCCTCCCCATCATCAAACCCGGCGATCACGTCGAAACCGACCAAGCCGCTCTCGATGCTAGCATCCAACTGGCTTACGAAAGCGCGAAGAACCAAGGCGGTCCCTTCGGCGCCATCCTCACGGATGCCGAGAACCGTGTGATTAGCGTCGGATGGAACCGTGTCATCGAAGCCTCCGACTCCACCGCGCACGCCGAGATCGAAGCCATCCGCAACGCGCAAATCCGGACAGAAACACACAACCTCTCAAAACCGCCCAACGTTCCCTTCACCCTCTACGTCAGCTGCGAACCCTGCGTGATGTGCTTTGGCGCCATCTACTGGAGCGGCCTAACCCGCGTCGTTGCCGCAGCCACCGCCCAACAAGCCGAAGCGATCGGTTTCGACGAAGGCCCTGTCACGTCAGGCATGTGGGAGGCTGCAAAGGAGAACAAGGGCATCCGGTTCGAACACGGCACGCCCACCCTCGACCCGCAGAAACCCTTGCAGCTGTACCACGCCAACCAAGGGGAAATCTACTAAACAACCCCAACGGCCCCCCGAAGATTGACCCAGGAAGGCTAAGGGACTCCCCGAGGAACCAGCCCTCCATGCGCTGGGACCCGGAGGAATACCCCAAGCGGTGGGAACGATACGAACCCCAAGAACGGCGAGAAGCCATACGCGTCGCCAACCAACTCGTCGACGACGAAGGCTACGAGGAGGAAAACGCCCTCCGCATCGCCGAGAACCAAATCCTCTCCCGCAACGAGGGAACCGCCCCCCAAGAAGGAGCCCAACCCCCAGACGGCCGAAGACTGGAAAACGAAACCGCGTACGAGGCAGACCCGATTCGAAGCGACGACGAAGAACAAACCCAACGAGAACACCTCGCGCATGGCATCTCGCCTGAACGAGACGAGCCCATGGACGCCAACAGGGACGAAATAGAGCAATGGCCCAGGGAACGACTTCTTGAATTCGCCAGCGAACAAGGCCTCACCCTCAACCCAGATGCTTCTCGCAACGAGATCATCAACAAACTCTCCAAGAAACTCTGAGACGCAACGCTACACCCGAATGACTTCTGCACGAGGCAACAAGATGACTGAGACCCAACGATCCCCGAACCAAGGCGAAGAAGAAATCCTTCCCGACGACCTGATCGAGGAACTCAAAACACAAGCCTCGAAACCCCCCACAAGCGGTGCGGATCCCACCGACCCCGCACCCGTCGATGAACCCGAGCCACCCTTCCCCGAGCAAGGCCTCGAACGGCCCGGCATCGAGGCCAGGATGGAACCCCGCCCACGGTATGAAGCACCTGCGTACGAAGCGACGAACAAGCTTGAAGGGCGCCGAGCGCTCGTGACGGGAGGAGACTCCGGCATCGGACGCGCCGTTGCGGTCTTGTTCGCACGCGAGGGAGCCCACGTCGCCTTCACGCACCTCCCTCAAGAGCGACAGGACGCCCGCGAGACGCTTGAACAGATCCAAGACGAAGGAGTCAAGGCGCTCGCCATCGAGACCGACCTCACCGATGACGACGCTCCCCAGGAGACGGTCGAACGAACCGTTCAAGCCCTCGGCGGTTTAGGCCTCCTTGTGAACAACGCGGCATTCCAAGAGCACGTCGACAACATCCGCGACGTCACATGGGACCAATGGAAACACACCTTCGACGTGAACATTCACGGGTACTTCCGGGTCACGAAAGCCGCGCTCGAACAC
>PWVY01000280.1 GCA_003561665.1 Thermoplasmata archaeon | reverse complement strand
GGGGGTGTTGGTGATGGGTGCGTTGTTGACGGATCCGAACCCTGTGACGCAGTTGTTGGTGAGTGTGCCGTTGGTGGTGTTGTACGGTTTGGGGTTGGTGGTGGCGCGGTTCGTGTGGAGGCGGCGGGGGGATGGGTCCGATACGGTAAGTTTCTCGTAGGCGGGGGGGTTTGGTGGGGTGATGCGTGGTTTCGCTCGCGGGGTCGTTTGTGCATTATTGGTGCTTGTTGTGGCGTGTGTGGGTGCCTTGGCGGGTCCTAGTATCACGGTGGTGGATGCGCCGGAGGTGACGGTGGCGAATCCGAGCGGGAACATGACGCAGGAGAATTTCAATCCGGAGTATGTGTTCTCGAGCGAGGTGCGCGTGGTGAACGATTGGGAGGAGAGTCAGGTGCATTTGGAGGCGTGGGTGTACGCGGATCCAAGCGTTCGGGAGTGCCCGGAGGATGAGGATTCGTTCCCGGTGTCGTTCGTTCGGAAGACGCGCACGTTGGATCCGGGGCAGGAGGCGCGGTTTGGGGGTTCGACGGCGTCGGGGGATGGGGGGGATGCGTATTGGCCGTTCGCGGTGTCGGAGCGGTATCAGAACGCGGAGACGGGGGAGGTGGTGGAGATCGGGGATGACACGTACACGTTCTGCGTGTTGGTTCGCGTGACGGGGAGTGACGCGGCGTGTGATAAGCCGGATAATGAGGCGTGCGTGGTGGCTCGTGCACCCTTCCAGACGTACGTTCGCGGGGAGAATCAGCCTCCGGAGATCACGCAATTCTCGATCAGTGATGAGAACCCCGAACCGGGTCAGGAGGTGCTTTTGCAGGGGGATGCGGTGGATGAGGATACGGAGCCTAGGCCGGATGATCTCTTCTTCACGTGGCGTGTGAACGGGGCCGAGCACTCGGGGCAAACGGCTCGTCACACGTTTGGTCAAGCTGGGACGTACACGGTCACGCTTGAGGTCACGGACGGGTTCGACACGGTCACGCAATCAAGGGAGGTCGTCGTGGAAGGCGATGGGGATGGCGTGATGCCCGATGAGGCGCCTTTGCCTGTGTTCTTGGTGGTTCTTGCTGCGTTGGGCGCGGGGTGGGTTTCAAGCGCTCGTCGCGGGCCCCGTTGAAGGGATCTGCATCGTAAGGCAGTGACACGCGCCGTACCCGACGATGAGGGCCCGGGCGGGGATGGTAACGATGCGTCGTTTGGGGAAGGCTTGCTGCAGGATCGAGCAGGCCTTTTCGTCCGCGGGGTCGTCGAAGGTGGGCACGAGCACGGCGTCGTTCCCGATGTAGAAGTTCGCGTACGAGGCGTGGAACGTTTTCCCTTCGAACGTGACGGGTTCGGGCAAGGGCAACACGGTGACGTCATCAAGGCGTTCCTCGTCTTTGAATCCGTGCAATCGGTCAAGGTTGTCCTCGAGGGCTCGTTGGGCCTTCCCTTCCTCGGTGGGGGGCTTGCAGGTGACGACGTGTCCGGGTTGTACAAAGCGCGTGATGGTGTCCACGTGCCCGTCTGTATCATCTCCTGGGAGACCGTGGCCAAGCCAGAGGATATCATCGACGCCGAGCAACAGTTCCAGGATGGCTTCGAGGTGGGCGCGTGAGCGGTCCCCTCGGTTCTTGTTGAGCAGGCAGGCTTCCGTTGTCAAAAGGCGCCCTGTCCCGTCCACGTCGATGGCGCCGCCTTCGAGCACGGTGTCGACGCGTAGGGTCTCGATGCCGGTGGCTTTGGCGATGCGTTGGGCCAGCGCGTCGTCCTTTTCGAGGGCCTCGTATTTGTTGCCCCATGCGTTGAACCGCCAGTCGAGCGCTAACCGTTGCTTTGTTCCGCGTGTGATGGTGAGGGGGCCGGTGTCTCGGATCCAGCTGTCGACGTACGTTGCTTCGTGTAAGCGAACCCCCCTCGAGGGGGGTTCGTCCGAGGGCGTTTGGTCGGTGTGCGTGTGGATGTCGTTTTCGGCGAGGATGCGCGTGATGCGGTCTTCTCCGCCGGGGGGGTGGAGGAGGTCGACGCGTTCGCCGGGGGCGAGCGCTTTGATCATGTTCACGTACGCGGTTTCGGCTTGTTCGATGCCGGCGATCCACGTGTTGGGGTCCTTGGGCCATGCAAGCCATGTGGCTTCGTGGAGGGCCCATTCGGGCGGCAGCGTGAACCGGTTGGTTTCAGGCATCGGTGATGTGCCTCTTGGTGACGCTGTCGTAGGCTTCGGGTCGTCGATCGCGCAAAAACGGCCATGCGCGTCGGGTGTCTTGTTTCAGGGAGAGGTCGAGGGGTTCGACGAGGACGTGTTCTTGGTTGTAGGGGGCTTGCGCGGTGATGCGGCCGAAGGGGTCGGCGATGAAGCTTTTGCCCCAGAAGGTGAGGGTGCCTTCGGGTCCTGTGCGGTTGGCGGCGGCCACGTAGGTTCCGTTGGCGAGGGCGTGGGCGCGTTGGGCCAGTTGCCATGCTTCTTGTTGGTCCTCGTGGACGGCTTGGTCGGCCTCGGCGTGACCGATGCAGGTGGGGTAGAGGATCACGTCCGCGTCTTTGAGGGTCATGATGCGGGCGGGTTCGGGGAACCATTGGTCCCAGCAAATCATGACACCGATGCGGCCGTGAGCGGTGTCGAACACGGGGAAGGGGTCCTGGGTGTCTCCGGGGGTGAAGTAGTATTTCTCGTAGAAGTTCGGGTCGTGGGGGATGTGCATCTTGCGGTAGGTGCCTTGGATGGTGCCGTCGGTGTCGATGATGGCGGCGGTGTTGTGGTAGATGCCGGGTGCGCGTTCTTCGAAGAGGGGGGCGAAGATGACGAGATCGTGCTCGGTGGCCAGGTGGGATAGGCGGTCCGTGGTTTCTCCGGGGATGGGTTCGGCGTGGTCGAAGAAGCGTTCGTCTTGGTGTTGAGGGAAGTAGCGGGTTTTGAAGAGCTCTTGCAGGCAGACGACGTGAGCGTCTTGGTGGGCGGCTTGTTGGATGAGGTGTTCGTGGTGTTCGAGGTTCTTGGTGGGGTCGCCTTGGTCCTTGGCTTGGGTGAGGGCCAGGCGGAGGGTGTCGTTCGTGCCCATCGTGGGGGCATGAGGGGTGGTGGTTCTTGAGGGTTGGGCTTGCGGGCGCAAAGCGTTGGTGCTAGGGCGTCAAGGGGTTGGGGTGTGTGGTTTGGGTGTGGCGCGTATCGTGTTGTCGGGGGATGTGATGCTTGGGCGCAATGTGGCTGAGGCCATCCGAGAGCATGGGCCACGTCACGTTTGGGGGGAGGCGTTGATGGAGATGGTTTCGCGTTTGCGTGCGCGGGGGATCCAAGCAACGGGCGCGGGAGCTTCCCCAGCAGAGGCGTGGGAGCCTGGGGTCGTGAGCGTGGGTGGGATGCGGGTGGGCGTGATCGCGACGACGGACAATGTTCCTTCGTGGGATGTGGAGCGTCGTGCTCCTGGCGTGGCGTACGCGCCGGCGGATCCATCCAAAAGCAGGTTCGAGCGGTTAACGCGGGAGGTTGAGGCGCTGGCTGGGGAGGCGTCGTTGGTGGTGGTGAGCGCGCATTGGGGACCGAACATGGTGCGGGAGCCGTCCAAGCGGCGTCGTGTGGCTGCTCGTGCGTTGATCGAGGCTGGAGCGGATGTGGTGTGGGGGCATAGTGCTCACATGTTCCAGGGCATCGAGGTGCATGAGGGGGGCGTGATCGTGCATGATGCGGGGGATACGGTGGATGATT
>PWVY01000318.1 GCA_003561665.1 Thermoplasmata archaeon | reverse complement strand
GAAAATAAGGAATACAAAAATAATCCTAAATAGAATTAGGATTATTTAATATTGGTCACGATGACCGCTTTGCCCGTTAAATGTTATTAGCAGGCAGAGCGGTCATTGTGACCGGAAAGGAGGTAGTAAGTGAGTGATGACAAGATTATTGATCTTGGTCTGGTAAACATCGCTACCGATGTTTATCAGGCGTGGAACATCCTCGCGCGACGGGTGGTCAAAGATTTGGCCGCGCGAGGAGTGAAGTTCGATCCGGAAGAAATTCCGGACGAACAGGGTCGTCTGGAAGACGACGGCTCGCTCACCGTCTTCGCTGTTTTACCAAACGGCGAAGAGGTGAGTCTCCGGGTTCCGCCCGGTCAGTGGTCGTGGCGGTTCCCGGAGAACTAAAAACCCTGAGTGCAAGCTCGAGGGAAAGGAGGGAAAATGTTCTTAGGATCGGGAGAGCCGATTATAGATCGGCTTAACTCCCACGTCCACAACGGCGTGCGCCAGCTCCTGCCCGAGGCGCTCGCTACGATCCAATCTGAGGGTAGGCAATTTATCGTCGGGGAGGTTGACTTCGGTCGGCCCGTCGGCGAGTCAGCTTGCGGCGCCACTGGGCCGGGCGACGAAATCCTTTACGCAAAACGGCCCAGACGCTGGGGGCTGACCCGGTTCGTGCGAAACCGCACGCCGGAGCCATGCTCCAGCGTCGTCGTCATCCTCAAGAAGGCTGAGGAAGACGATAGTTACATATTGATCACGGCCTTCATCGGCCGCAAGGCCGAACCGGAGCCTTGGGATCGGAACGCCACGGCGAAAAGTTATGCGTTTTGGAGCTCGCACGCCCTTGTGTGGGGTAGCGAGCCCGTGGTCCCGGGCACGGAAACGACCGTGTGCCCGTGGTAAAAAAAACGTCACGAAAGTGACGTCATGCCAGCGCTGGAAAAGGAGATAACGGTTGTTAATTCGTCCGTGCTTGGACCAGTGAACATGGCTATGGGTTGTTAGTCCCGAGAAAAAACTTTCCGCTGCTTACCCAGCGTGATTTGAAAGTTCAGGACACGCGCGGGTAAGCGTGTGTGATTCCTGGGCGATCCGCGGCCAACAAGATAGCGGGGAGCGCTAGGCGGACGGCGTGCAACAATCGCGCGTTTGTCCGGCGCTCAAACTCAGAAAGGAGGATTAAATGAATTTATATGAAAAAATCCGTCAGGCGTTGGCGGACAAGTACATCAAAAGCGAGGATGTTGCCCGCATCCTCGCTCTCGGTCTGGAATCGGGCAAAAATGTCTTGCTGTGGGGACCGGGAGGCCACGGCAAGAGCGAAATGGTCGCGGCGGCATTGGCTGCCGTGGCCAAAGAGGAAGAAATTTTCGTCCAGTCCTTTGGGGAGGGGTTGGACGAAGCCACCTTGTGGGGTGGCTTGAATTTCCGGAAACTCGAGGAGGACAAAATTCTCGAGTATTTCCCCGAGAACAGCTTCCTCGCACGGTCTTATGCCGTGTTTGAGGAAATGTTTGACGCGCCAGCAACCGTGCTGCTGGCGCTAAAAGATACGCTCACAGCACGGAAGCTCAGGAAGGGGGCCCAGGTTTTCCCGATGGCGACGAAAGTCGTTATTGGGATTACTAACCGCGATCCAGAGGAGATCGCGGACCTTGGGCCAGCGGCAGCCGCTCTGGTTGAGCGGTTTCCGCTTCAGCTCAAGGTTAATTGGCCGGCCTACAAGTCGGCTGATTACTTGGATCTCTTCAAGAAAGTCGCGCCCCGACTCCCGGGTGCGGATCTCAACGGCACAATGGGAGTTCTTGCCGAACTCGTTGCCAAAGCTGGTGACGGGAACGGTAGTAGGCCGATCTCGCCGCGATCGGCTGTCTACGCCCTGGGCGTAGTGAAAGCGGCGGCCGCTCTTCGCGGCGATGGACTGGTCCACAAGGAGGACTTAGTGGACCTTAAGTTCATCGACGGATTGGAGAGACTGGCGGAGAATATCCGCCAGGAACTCGACGCTGCTTACGAAAGAGCGGCGGCGGAGGGGCGAATCCGGGAAGCGGAGACCAAACTGCGAAGTTTGATTTCCGAGTTCTCGGCGGCGGGCGGCTCGCCGATAAAGCTGTTACAAGCCGCACGGCGTTTTCTCAACCTTCAGGACGAAGTCGCCAACTTGAAGGTCACCGATGGTCTTACGGAGCGGCGCAAGCAGCTCCGGGAAGCCGTAGCGACAAAAGCCGCTGAATGCCAGCGGCTGGCACTGGAAAACACCCGCGCTTAAGTACGCGGAAAGGAGGAGTAAATGCAATTCACATTTCGGACTTCTCCTCCCGCGACTTATATCTCGCCTTCGGGCGAGGAAATGCGGGAGGCGGCCAGCAAGGTCGGCTTGAGGTCGTTTTCACGCGACCTCGTGGCTGATCTATGTAATCTGGCTGCAGGCGGACGCATCAACCCGCCGTCAGCATACCGTGGTGAAGTGATGCAAAAAGTCGAGGAGTCGCTCCCAGCTCCCGATTCATCTGGCGAATGGGATATTCCCAGAAAGGTCCGTGCGGCTTTCGGGGATAACAGTTACACTAAAAACCGCATGGAGGCAATCGCCAGCCGCACTGAGGAATTGATGCGTTACCACCAGAATGTCGCCGATTTCTTGGCGACGGTGGAACTGCAAAAATTCCCTGGCAGCTCGCCCCTTGAGCAGGCGATGAGCTTGCTCAAACTGCTGTCAAAGCAGGCAGGCGGGCAAGGCGGCGGCGAAGGTGGGGAGCCCCTTCCCATTTTTGCCGATTCGGAGCATCCAGAAGGGGTGGCCGAAGCCCTCCACGAGACAATCGATACCGTGAATTCTCTTTCCGGAGAAGAGCAGGATATGCTCGACCCCGAAGGTCAGAATCACGATATTGAAAAGTCGCCGGAGGGCGACGGTCAGAGGTTGGGCCACAATGAGCTTAATCGGCTTAAAGTGGCCGAAGACCTCGTGCCGGGATCTGATAAGCGGGTGATGCTGGACATCTCCCGCACGTTGGATCAATTCACGAAGCTCCAGGTGCGCAAACAAGTGCGGCTGGAGCAGGATCCGACGGGCGAGGAGGTTCGCAGTCGCCCGATGAAGAATCTTGGCGAACTCCAGCGCGTGGCAAAAACCGTCTGGGCCACGCGACAGGAGAATCCCAGTTACTTTTTATACCAGGCGGTCACCGGCCAGGTGTCGGTACGAGAAAGAGTGACCAGGATGGAGCGTCGCCAGGCGATTTTCATCCTGGTGGACGGCAGCGGCTCGATGCACGGCCGCAAGCATTTTAAGGCCTCTGGGGTGGTGATGAATCGCCTCAAGGCCGTGCTTAGCGGTGATGCCGAGGTGTGGATTTCGGTCTTTGACACCACCCTCAGTAAGCGCATCGTCCACGCCGCCACACCAGAGGAAACCCGCGAGGCGATTAAGAAGTTCGCGGCGGGTAACTTCACGGGTGGTGGCACGGACATTGCTGCGGCCGTCCGCGCCGCGCATAAAATGATCGAGGATTTAATCCAGAGCGGTGCCGCCCTGTACCGCCCGGAGATTGTTGTCCTCACTGATGAGGACACCTCGGTCAAGGGCCTCCGACGCGAGGAAATCCCAGGCACGAAAGTGCACGGGTTCGCGATGGAGGTCCGAAACCACCCGTTGGTGGATTTCGCCAAGTCCACCGGCGGGGTGGGGATCG
>PWVY01000184.1 GCA_003561665.1 Thermoplasmata archaeon | reverse complement strand
CAACGAGATCCTGCCTTCGTGTGGACCAAGCGGCTTCTTGGCGCCCGCTTGGCCCCCCCGGCCTGAACCCGTCAAGCCCCCTTTGACCTCGACGCCCGGGTACCCCGTACGTTGGCGTTCCAAGCGCGCTTTGGCCGCTTTGGCAGCCCCCCTGCAATCATGCGCCTCGGGCAAACGATGCTCGTCGCAATGCACCTCGTCACAATACGAGCACCGGTACGGCATCTCCACATCCCGCGAACAAACGCTACACCGAGGCACGTCCCCTGGGAAAGGGCCGGCCTTGTTTAGCCTTGCCCTTTACGAACAAGCCGAATGACCCCCGACCACGAACCTACGAAGGAAACCGTTCCGGGCGCGCCGCCTCGAACCCCTCCGGCATCTCCCCCGTGTCCGCGAACCGGAACAACGCCGCCTTCAAGATGCCGCTCACCGCGCTGTTCGCAGCAGCTAGCAACATCCACCACGCCACCGCGACGACCATGCCCACCCCAACCAACCAAATCGAGCCCACCATGACCCCCACAACGGCCGGTACGAGCCCAAGCAAGCCCAACAAGAAGAACACAACACCCGTTCCCACGACGCCCGTCGCCGCCTCACCCCACGCCGCCTTCACCAAGCTCCCGCTATCCTTGACAGCTTGGACGGGGCCAACGTCCCGATGAACCAAGACCGGGACCGCCAAGAACGTCGCCACCGCCCACCCAAGCTCCATGAACGCACCGAACACGTTCCCCAACGATCCCGCACGCTGCCGTAGCACCCGCAACAAGATGCCCACCGTCGCAGTCACCAAGGCCCACCCCAACAGCATCCCCTTCTTCTCCCGAGCCTTCGACAAACCCGCCTCCAGCGTCGGATCGCTTCCCCCCAGTCGAAGGCTCGCCATCTCAACCGTCGCGGCAAGGAAAAACGTCCCCACGAAGACCACGGTGACGTACGCCCCGAACAGCCATACGAACCCCAAATCCGAAGCCAAATCCGCTCCCAACGTCAACCACCCCGAAAGCGCCCAAAGCCCCAAAGCCGCGACGAGCGTCACGAACGAGAGGACTGGGAGAAGCAAGATCTCGCGATCTTTCTCCAAGACGCGGAAGCTCGCCTTCGTCAACGTCCACCCGCGACGCACGCGCTGGAACATGCCCCCCGGACCCAACGATGCCGTTTTTAACGTGTCGAACCGTGCTCGAGCCTGTGAAAGCGCTCTCTCCCTCGTTCTTCGAGAACGAAACAGCGCTCGTTGCTCGAAACCTCCTCGGTCACCGCATCGTGCAGGAAAACCCCGACGGGTTCGTGTCGATGCGGATCGTGGAAACCGAGGCCTATCAAGGCCCAGACGATCCCGCCAGCCACGCACGCTTCGGGCCAGATAGCCAAGCGCATCGGATGTGGGAGACGCCAGGGACAGCCTACGTGTACATCTGTTACGGGATTCACCAAATGCTGAACGTCGTTGCGCACAAGGACGAGAAGGAGAGCGCTGGCGCGGTGCTCTTCCGCGCTGCCGAACCGGAAGCCGGGATCGAGACCCTCAAAGCCCGACGTGGGAAAGAACGTGAACGCGCGATCGGTAGCGGCCCGGGAAAGCTAACACAAGCCCTCGCCATCGAACGCGAGCGACATGATGGCATCGACCTGACCCGCCCTGAAGGGCTTTTCCTCGCAGAAGGATCCTCCATCCCTAATCAGCGCGTCGCCATCACCGGACGCGTTGGCATCTCGCAAGGCCAGGACCGACCCCTCCGGTTCGCGGACTCGACCTCTCGATGCGTATCCTCCCCTCTCCCAACCCTTCGCCCCACGAAGGATGAAACAGGAGAACGAAGTCGCAAGGCCTAAGAAACCCCACCCGCTACGTTCGTTGAGGATATCCTTATGACGGTCCGCCCACCGGGCGCATCATCCATCATTCAAGCCGTGGAAAAGCGAGGGGAGACGGACACGCAACCCTCCTACTACGTTCACGTGGTTCTCCCGTTCATCCTTATCCTTGCCTCCTTGCTGGTCACAGGACTCGTGGCTGTTTGGCAGGTTGGCCACCTTCCCACGGACCAAGACACCGTGCCGGTAGATGCCTTAGGCACCATCGCAGCGATCAGTATCTTGGCGTCGCTCGTCATCCTAGCGTCCATCGCGCTGATGTTCCGAGGATGGTATCTTCTCATCCAACGCCGCAACGGGCACATCGCTCGCGATAGGGTCCTTCGTCAAGGCATCCTGGATTACATCCGCCGGTTGGCCGAAGCGAACCCCAGCGAAACCAGCGGTGATCACCTACGATCAATGCAACGCTTACACAACGATGCGTTGATGGATGAGAACGAGCGCCCAGCAGCCGTTCACCTTCTCCTGTACGTCCTAACAGCCGGCCTTTGGGGATTTTACGTGTTGTACTTCCTTATCAAGGACCTCCCAGTTCACTCGCAGAGACAATCGAGGTTCGTTCGAGAAGCTCGCGGCGCCCTTGATGTTAGCGGCATGGACCCAGACGCGGTCCCCACCGTGCCGCCAACCCGGGAACACTCCTACCTCGCCTCGCTAGCTCTGTGGATCTTCGTGCCCGTCGTGGGCCCCTTCATCGTGACCTGGTGGCTCTTCGAAGATCCGATCGACCACTTCGACAAGCAGTGGGCCCATGAGGACGCCCTCGTGAGCCTGGTTCAAGATAGCGAAGTGTCGCTTGAACCATCGACCCCCACCCCCGAGGCCCCATCCTCCGAACCTCGTGACGAGGCGGATGACGAAACGCCGCCCCCTGATACGGGGACTGACGAGCCTCAAGAGGAACCCGCGCCCGAGTACACGATATGGGAATGCGGGGAATGCGAATCCAAATACAAAGTGCCCCCGAAACGGCCCGTGCGGGTGACATGCAAGAACTGTAGCAACAAGGAAGTCCTCGAAGAGGGAACGTAACGTTCGTCACGCATCGTGCGCGTTGTTTCGGATCCAGGATCGCATCTTCCGCCGAGCATGGTAGGCGGGCATCCCGTTGATGAACCGTTCGACCAAATCTCGAGCCACAGCGTCATCATGCTGCACGGGAGGATGCTTCATCGTGTACGCGCTGATCTCCTCCAAGGGACCCCCGATGGTTCGATCCACGGCAAGCTTCGCGCAGCGGATCGCGTCGATGGCGACGCCTGCACTGTTGGGACTATCCTCAACGCTCAACCGGAGCTCAAGCTCTAAGGGAACATCCGCCCACCCCCGGCCTTCCAATCGGATGTTCGCGACCTTGTTGTCTCGCTGCCAGGGGACGTAATCGCTCGGCCCGATATGGATGTCATCCTCGCTCAGGGGTTGATCGAGTTGGCTTTGGACGCTCTGCGTCTTAGAGATCTTCTTCGTGGACAAGCGAGCGCGGTCCAGCATGTTCAAGAAGTCCGTGTTCCCACCGAAGTTCAACTGGTAGGTCCGGTCGAGCTTGACGCCTCGGTCCTCGAACAAACGAGCCAAGCCTCGGTGAACGATGGTGGCTCCAACCTGACTTTTGATATCGTCTCCCACGATGGGAACCCGCTCCCGTGTGAAGCGCGAGGCCCATGCTCCATCGCTGGCGATGAAACAAGGCATGCAGTTCACGAACGCGACACCGGCCTCAAGGGCAGCTTCCGCGTAGGCTTTCGCGGCGTCCTCTGCCCCCACAGGCATGTAGTTGATCAGGACATCCGCGTCGGCT
>PWVY01000284.1 GCA_003561665.1 Thermoplasmata archaeon | reverse complement strand
GTGGTCTTCGTCGAGGGGGAGGCCGAGTTCTCTGAGGTAGGCTTGGCGCGTGGGTTCGGGGATCTGGTCCCAGATGGCGTTGACGTCGTGGTTTTGGATGTCGGTTGGGTCGGGGTACACGTCGCGTTCGGCGAGGTCTCGTAGGAACCGGTCGAAGGGTACGTCAGTCATCGTTTCACCTGGTGGGTTTCATCGTTATCACGGGGAGTTCGTGCCCGTGGAGGGTTTTGCGTTCGTAGCTGATCGTCATCGCGCCTGCGCTGCTTGTGACGGTGCGGCTTGTGTCGAGCACGAGGCATGCGTTGGCTGTGGCTTGCGCGGTGGTTCGGTTGCTGAGGGGAACGTGCGCGTCGAGGTCTTGGTCGCCGGTGGAGACGTGCAGCACGGGATCTTTGGGGCACCCGTCGTGGGCGGGGTCGGGGTGCCAGAAGCATCTCCACTCTTGCCCGGTGTCGCAGTCGTCGTCGGTGGGCGTAGGTTCCCCGGAGACCGAGAGGCGCAGCGTGAAGTTGTTGGCTTGGATGGTTGCGGGGAAGGTGACCGTCGTGTCGAAGGTGGCGTTGGGGCTGGTTTCGGCGGCGCGTGCAGCGTCAAGGAGGCTTGCAGCGGTGGCCTGGCTGATGTCGTTCATCTGTTGCGCCACGGCGATGTCGTTGCCTTGGTGTTGGGCGTCGACGAGCACGTCAAGGCTGAACACGAGCGCGATGGCGCCTAGGGCGAACATCATCGTGTAGGAGACGATCTCGCTGACGCCCTCGTCGTTCTTGATGCGTTGTGCGATGATGGGGAGAAGGCTTGGGGGCGTCATGTTAGACGCCTCCTTGGAGCCCGAGCGTGACCTCGGTTTGTAGGAAGGTCACGTGCAGTTCTTCTTGCTTGTCTTTGACCGCGACGGGGATGTCTTGATCGTCGGGATCCCAGTCGTAGTCGAACCCGCGGGTTTCGTCCGTGAGATGGCGCTCCCATGCCGTGATCGCGCTCGTGGCGGGGTAGATTTGAACGCGTTCGGCGGTCGCGGTGCTGTGGCGAACGTTCGTCCCATCGCTGGAGACAAGCAGCGTCGCGCTGGTTTGTCCACCGATGCTGACGGCGCCTTGCACCTTCGTGATGCGGACGAACACGTGCTCTTCATCCTCGTCGTCGTTCAAGGCTTGCGGCGCGGGGATGCGGGGTTGGTTCTGCATGAG
Source organism: Thermoplasmata archaeon (assembly GCA_003561665.1). Lineage (GTDB taxonomy): Archaea > Thermoplasmatota > SW-10-69-26 > SW-10-69-26 > SW-10-69-26 > PWVY01. The sequence continues at coordinate 2,501 of PWVY01000284.1, read as the reverse complement.
CTCGCCCCCGTCGCGAAGGCTGATGATGCCCGTGTTCTGGTACAAGATCTGGAACTGATCTTGGCCCGGGCGCGTCCAGTCCACGCTGCCCGCGTCCACGATCCAGACCCGAGCGAAGTTCGTATCCTGGTTGTCGGAGAACCGAACCTCCGTCGTGGACCCCCCCAAATCCCACGTGAGTTCGCAATCCGGATCGCACAGTCCGAAGTCGTCGTCCACCCGTTCGGTGCCTTCCCATTTCCACGCTTGGAACGTGATATCCCCGTCGATCTCGCCGGGATCCTTCGCCTGCACCGTGAACGTGTCCCCGGCATCGTCGAACCCCTCGTAATAGAGCTTCTTGTCCTCGTGATGATCCACCGCGTACGCCCACATGTGACCGGGACCGTTGTCCACGCTCACCGACGCGCCCCCCGGCAAAGCCACGCGCCAAAGCGGCGTCGAACCCATCGGAGACCCCGACAGGATCTTCGAGAACGACTGATCGAGATCGTGGAAATACCCCACCATCGAATCGTGCGCCTGATCCGACTGGATCCGATCCAACGTCGGACTGCTCATCAAAACGACGAGCACGATCATCACGACCGTGATGCCCGTTACGAGGACGTAACCGACGACCTCGCTCACGGCTGCATCCGGACCAGTAAACCGCCACGTCACACCATGACCTCGCCCCTACCCCTCGCCACAACCTCCCATATAAAGCCGAAGGGAGTTCCCAACAGCACATCACCCCGAAACGGGCCCCTAACGCCCACAAACCCCCAACCCACGCCTCCCCCTACAAGAACCCCAACGCCAACGGACCCACCCCTTAGAACGCCAAGAACACCGTGAACAACCCCAACGTCCACAACGCCAAACACACCGCCACCAACTCCGGCACGATGCTCACCATCACGTTCACGCTCGCCGCCAACTGCGCCGTCCTCTGATGACCCACCACCCGAAGATCCGGCGCATGCCCCTCCACCGAACCCGACTCCACCACCTCCAAATCCCCCAACGCCGCCCCAACCGTCTCCCTCGAGATCCCCGCCAACGTCCCATGATCCGTACGCAACCCCAACGCACTGTACGTCCCCCCCTCCAAATTCACCGCATGATTATCCGTCGTCATCACCCGCACCTCATCCACCACCTCCAACACCGCCTCCCGGATCGCACGCGTCGCCTCCGGCACCATGTTGTTCCCATCCCACAACACATACGCCGTCACCTGACCCCCCGCCTCCACCACCACCGCCTGACACCCCGCCCGACCCACCAAATGCGCCAAACCCAACGTCGTATCCTGCGCACACCCCACCCGCACCTCAGGCACCCGACCCTCCAAACACGCCTCGGCAACCTCCCCACCCAACCGCTCGATCGCCAACGCCCGCCGCGTTAACGGGTACACCGCCCCCGCGCTCGGCCGAAGCGAATTATGACAATCCACAAACAACGCACGCCGAGCCCCATGCGCTTTCGCCACCAACTCCGTTGCATGCCCCACCCCCTGATCCACATCATCGATCGCCTCCGGCCACGACGTGTACGTCAACAACACATCCGATCCAAACGCCTGCCCCCCCAACCGGACCTCGTCCCCCACCTCCACGAACCTTGAACCTCCCGGGCTCGTCTCAACCTCATCCATCAGGCTCGACACGTAATGCCCCAACCGCTCCACCTCTTGACTGGTGACCGGGTTCAAGTCATGATCCGCAGCCGCGTGCGGGACAAGAACGTGCTCCCAACCATGCAGCGTGTTCCGGATCTTCGCTGGCAAATCGCCTCCCCCCAGCGCGCCGAACGGGCCAGGATGCACGGAGGGCACGACGATGCAGGCCTTCTTCGATCCATCCGGGCGTTTGAACGCGATGGCCCCAACGGGGGCTTGCACCGGTTCTCCGATGCGGGAGAGAAGCTCCTCGGCGTGCACGCTCTGCGTGGTCATGTGGTCAAGGTACGAGCGGAAAAGCTCCGCGCCCGAGACGCCGAAGTTGCGCATCAAGGGCGCATCGAAGATGCGAAGCAACAAGACGACGGGAGCGATCAAGACCCCCCAGAGAAGGAGGCCCACCGGCACGCTGCCAAGGCCCAATTGGCCCACGAGTCCAGGCAGCGTCAAGAGAGGGTAGAGCGCGGAAAGGGGGAGGGCTCGTGAAAGGCGGTTATCGACGATGGTCGTCACGCTGGCGTAGTGCCCTATGAACGCGAACCCGATGGTCGTGTAGACGAGTTTGCCCCCGTCCAGGAAGCCCAGGCGGGGGATGGCTTCGACGAGGACCGTGGCAAGGAGTCCGAGCGTGAGGATGATGGTGGATGTGGCGTTGACGAGGGCCGAGCGTCGGTGGTAGTAGGTTCGACCGAGGAGGTTCGCGATCCAGGGGGATGCAGTGCTCGTGATGACTGCGGGGCCGAGCACGAGCGCGAGTGCGATGAGGAGAGCGTCGAGCGTTGCTCCTAGGAGGACGGTGGCGGCAAGCGTCATGAGAACCATGACGCTGTAG
>PWVY01000100.1 GCA_003561665.1 Thermoplasmata archaeon | reverse complement strand
CATCCTGCGCCTGCTTCGTTGGGGGTCATCGAGGATAAGTTGGTGCAAAAGCGTCGCTTCGAGAAGGCGGGCGTTCCGGTTCCTGCGTACCGTGAGGTGGGTTCGGTGGATGCGTTGGAGGAGGCGTTGCGTGCGTTGGGGTGCCCGGCGATGTTGAAGGCGCGTCGGGATGCGTACGATGGGCGGGGGAATGTGTTGATCGAGTCCGTGGGGGAGGCGGGGGATGCGTTGGAGGCGATCGGGGGGGATGCGATGGTGGAGGCGTTTGTTCCGTACGAGCGGGAGTTGAGCGTGATCGGGTGTCGGGGTGCGGGGGGGGCGCGGGCGTTGTTCCCGGTGACGGAGACGATCCATGAGGAGGAGATTTTGCGGGAGACGGTGGCGCCGGCGCGGTGTAGGCAAGCGGTGAGGGAGAAGGCGTTGGCGTTGGCGGATACGGTGTTGGATGTGATGGAGGGTCGGGGCGTGTTCGGGGTCGAGATGTTCGAGGTGGATGGGGAGGTTTTGTTGAACGAGGTGGCTCCTCGTCCGCACAACAGCGGCCATTGGACGATCGAGGGGTGCGTGACGTCCCAGTTCGAGCAGCATGTGCGTTGCGTGTTGGGGCTTCCGTTGGGGAGCACGGAGTTGGTGGGGCCCACGGTGAGCGCGAACCTCTTAGCGGGCGTTGAAGCGCCGTGCCCTGCGCGCGTGGAAGGGCTTAGATCCGTGTTGGAGGCTGAGCGTGCGCATGTGCACTGGTATGGGAAAAAGGAAGCGCGCCCGTTGCGCAAGATGGGGCATGTGACGTTGGCGGGAACCGATGGGGATGATCGGGGGGCGTTGCTCTCGCGCGTACGGGAGCTTCGGGATGGGGTTGGGTTCCGTGAAGATGCGTGAGGGGTAGCGTGGACCGTTCCTGCTTTTAACGTTGGAGTTCGTGCGTGGCGTGCATGTCGCGTTTGGAGCGTGTGAACGCGCTGATCGAGGAGCTTGAGGCGGAAGCTGCGCGGGAACGACCCCCGGAGGATTCGCCGGATGTGGGCATCATCATGGGGTCGGATAGTGACCTTGACGTCATGATGGGATCCAAGACGGGGCGCGAGGGTGCTTACGATGCGTTAACGGGGTTGGGGTTCGAAGAGGTCACCGATTACGATGAACCGCCCAGCGCGCGGTTCTCGTTCGAGACGTACGTGGTCAGCGCCCACCGTACGCCCGGGTTGATGTACGCGTACGCTCGCACGGCACGAGCCCGGGGGCTTCGGGTCATCATCGCGGGTGCAGGGGGGAAAAGCGCGGATCTGCCGAACATGACGGCGAGCATCGCGTTCCCGGTGCCCGTGATCGGGGTGCCGGTGCAGGAGAAGAGCGTGGACAGCGTGATCGGGATGCCGCAGGGTGCTCCCATCGTGGCGGTGGATGCGGGCAAGTCGTTCAACGCGGCGCTGGCGGCCGTGCAGGTGTTAGCGTTGGAGCATGAGGAGCTTTGGGATCGGTTGGTGGCGTACCATGAATCCTTGGCCGATGATGTCGCGGAGGTTTCCAGCCGGTTGCACGCGTTGGGCACGCCTGCGTTCAAAAAGCAACGGGACTAAGCTAGGGGTCACGTGGCGGAGGGGGTGTTCTCGTCCGGGGGCGGTGGCGGGTCGGTGGGTTCGGGATCGCTTGGTTCCGCTGGTTGCTCCTCCGTGGGGGGTTCGGCGCGTTCGAACTGGACGGGCCATTTGATGCCTTTCTCGAGCAGGCTGGAGACGCTAACGGCGGCGGCGAGGACAAGGAGGATGAGCACGAAGTACACGCCTTGGAGCCATGTACTCTGGGCGCGTAGGATGCCCAGGATGAGGGTGCCCAGGGCGATGCCGATGGTCGTGGCCACGGCCAGGGCTGCGGCGATCGCGTGCCATTGTTTGGCCCCGATGCGGAGCGTGGCTTTGGCTCCGAGGCTTCTCCAGGGTTCCAGGAGGGTGTCCTTGTCGTCGGGTTCCTTCAGCGTGTAGGCGCAAAAGGGGCAAAAGTGGGCGCCTATGAGGTTGAGTTGTTTCCCGCAGTCGATGCAGTCGTCGAAGAGGTTCTCCTCGCAGTTGGGGCAAGCGTAACCTTCAGGATTCGACGCTGTGGAGTCTGACGACATGGTATCCGTGTTGGGGGGTCGTCGCGGGTTCGAGTCCTGTCACTAGGGGTATAAAGGGGCTTCGAGAAGTGTGTTCGACCCGCTGCTTCGTGTGGGTTGGCTTTCGAGCAGGCGTAAGGATCGGTTCACATCCCAACGCCGCCGAACGAGGTGATCATTTTCCAGGATCCCCACGCGGTCACGTTGCTCACCCAGAGCAGAAGCGTGAAGTCTTGCAAGTCGCGGGCGTGCGTTCCCCCGTCGACGACGCGGATCAAGCCCGCTGCGAGGGCCGCGTTGAGGAACAGGAGGCCAAGCCCGATCCAGCGCATCAGTTGCATGTTGATGCTGTCGACGTAGATGAGGGTCGGGACCCCGACGGGAGCATCACCGAGGTGCTCTTCGATGCCGGTGAAAAGCCCGGTGAGCATGCTGAGCACGCCAAGCCCGATGAAGAGGCTAAACGCGGCGCCGGCGGCGATGCCGAACACGACGCCTCGGAACGTGTTGGCTTGCTGGTATCGGAGCTTGCGCAAGCCCACGATCTTGATCATGTTCTCGCTGATGATGCGGCCGATGTTGTCGGGTTCTCCTCCTTCTTCCACGGCTTCGTCGTACATGCTGGTGAAGCGTTCGACGAGGCGGGATCCGGCTTCGCTCGTGAAGTACTCCCAGGATTTCTCGTCGTCGACGCGAACTTGGAGGCGTGTGAAGAGGGCGCGGATGTTGTCGCTAAGGGGGCCGAAATCGTGGTGGCGTAGATGGTTGAGGACGGCGCGTTCGTCGCCTCCTCGCGCCGCGGTGCTTGAGCCTAGGCTTCGGAGGAACCCTGGGAAGTTGTCGTCGCGGCGTTTGACGGGGGTTTCGATGCGCGTGGCCAGGTACCCGGGCACGATGAGGGGCGTCATCGTGAGCGCGATGCGGATGGGGTCGGGCCATGTGGTGAGGGTGAAGACGAGGTACCCGACGATGAAAACGGCGGCGATGCTGGGTGGGAGGGAGTATTTGAGGCGGGGGATAAGCGGGCTGGATTCCGTGTTCGCCGCCCAAATGGGGTCCGGGGGGGTTCGCATCTTCGCGAGGAAGAGGAACCCGAGGTGCATGAGGATCGTGATGGCGGCGACGCCGAGGAGAAGGAGCACGGCGGGGATGTCCATCAGGATGATGGTCATCAGGCTGAGCATGATGAGGAAGATCACGCTCATCATGGCGCCGTTGTAGAGGCTTTTGAGATCGTCGATGCCTTGAATTGTTTCCTTGTAGAGGGTCTCGTAGTCCGCCATGACGACGTCTTGTTCGCCGGCGAGGTAGGCTTGCATGTCGGTGCCGCTTTCGACGCCGAAGGCGAAGCGCTCCAGGAAGTCGCTGAACAACTCGCTGGCGGTGCGTGTGGCGGTGAAGCGGCAGGCTTCCGCGAGGCTCATGTTCCAATCTTTGACGAGCATCGCGACCTTCTCGCATTCGTCCGCGAGGGGTCCGTATTGGACGTCTTTCTCGCCGATGATGCTGAACAGTTCCACGGGAGGGATGCGGCTGGTGGCGAGCGTGCCCAGGTGCGTGATGAAGTAGTGCATGTTGTGGTCGATCGCGTGGCCCCGTTGT
>PWVY01000102.1 GCA_003561665.1 Thermoplasmata archaeon | reverse complement strand
GTAGGTGGCTTTGGGTCCGGGTCGTAGGTGGGGGCCGGGTTGGGCGTTGTGTTCGGTCAGCCATTGGTTGGTGGTGCCATCGGTTTCGCATGTGGCGGTTTTGGCGCCGAGGTCGACGGTCATGTTGGCGAGGGTGAAGCGGGCGTCCATGCCAAGCTCGTGCCAGGCGGGGCCGCCGTATTCGATGGCTTGGTAGGTGGCGCCGTCGGGGCCGATGCGGTGGGCTAGTGTGAGCACGATGTCTTTGGCGGTGACGTTGGGTTGTAGGGTGCCTTGGAGGTTGACGCGGAGGGTGGGGGGGACGCGGAACCAGGTGCGTCCGGTGGCCCATGCGATGGCGACGTCGGTGCTGCCAACGCCGGTGGCGAAGCAGCCAAGGGGCCCGTTGTGGACGGTGTGGCTGTCTGCGCCGAGCACGATGTCGCCGTGGCTGATGTGCCCGTTCTCGGCGAGGACGAGGTGGCAGATGCCGTCGCCGGCGTAGAAGTTCTGGATGCCTTCGGTGTCCATGAATTCGCGGATGCGTTGTTGGTGTTCGGCGAAGGTCGCGTTGGGGGGTGGGTAGGCGTGGTCGAAGACGATGGCGACGTTGTCGGGGCGGCGGATCTGGGGGTGTTCGTTGAGGGGTTCGAAGAGTTCGTGGTAGGCGTCGATGGCGAGGGGCGTGGTGGCGTCGTGGCTGTAGATGAGGTCCACGTCGCGGGTAACGTGGGTGCCTTGGGGGGCGCCTAGGAGTTGTTCGGCGAGGGTGCCTTGGTCGGGGGTCGTCATGGTTGGGTCTCCGGGGTGGGTGGGGTGGTTTCGGGGTTGGGCGTGTGGGGGTCTTGGCGGGCTAGTCGGATGGTTTGGACGAGGCGTTGGAGTTCGTTGTCGTCGAGTTCGTGCGTGCTCAGCGCTTTGACGACGCGGAGGACGTGGTCGACGAGTTGGGGGGTTGGGGTGATGTCGGCGGCTTCGAGGCGGTGGCGGACGGCGGCTTTCCCGCTCATGGGGTCGAGGGCGATGCGTCGGGTGCGTCCGACGCGTTCGGCGGGGATGCTTTCGTAGTGGGCGGGGTCTTGGAGGACGGCGGCGACGTGGAGGCCGGCGTTGTGGGCGAAGGCGTTCTCGCCCACGATGGGGGCTAGGGGGTGGATGGGGATGTTGGTGGCGTTGGCGACGGTTTCGGCGAGTTGGGGGAGGCTCTCGAGTTGGTAGTCGTGGTCGGTGTCGTGGGCGCGGTCGAGGGCGACGGTGAGGGGGGCTAGGGAGGTGATGCCGCAGCGTTCGCCGATGCCGTTGATGGCGACGTCGATGGTTCGTGCGCCGGCGTCGAGGGCGGCGAGGCTGTTGGCGACGGCGAGGCCTAGATCGTTGTGGCAGTGCACGTGCAGGGGGGCGTCGAGGGCGTCGTGGAGGTGGTGCGTGATTTCGTGCATGGTGGTGGGGGTGCACCAGCCGGTGGTGTCGGCGATGCTGATGCGGTCGGCGCCGGCGTCGATGGCGGCGTTGGCGACGCGTTCGACGGTGGGGAGGGGGGTTCGGACGGTGTCTTCGGGGGTGTAGCGGACGGTTAGATCGTGGTCTTTGGCGAGCTCGATGGCGTCGACGATGAGGGTGATGGCGTCGTTTTCGTTGCGGCGGAAGCGTTGTTCGAGGGCTTCATCGCTGACGCTGAAGAAGATGCCGACGGCGTCGGCGCCGCAGGCGGCGGCGGCTTCGATGTCTTGGGGGAGGGCTCGTGCGTGGGCGAGGGTGCGGGCGTTGAGGTTCTCGTTGGCGAGGGTGGTGGCGTGGTGGTGGATCCTGTCGCTGACGGCGGGGTGGCCGATCTCGATCCAGTCGATGCCGAAATCGTCGAGTTGGTGGGCGATGTTGATCTTGTCGTCGAGGTTGATGACGACGCCGGGTGTTTGCTCCCCCTCGCGGAGGGTGCTGTCTAACAGTTCCATGGGTGGTTCCTCGGTGCGGGGGGAGGGGTTTGGGTCAGTGTTTTTCGTACCGGCCGCCGCGTTGAAGCGGGGCCTGTGCGTGGGGGTGGGGGGTGGTTGGTGGCGTCATTCGCCCCAGTCCTCCATGATCTCGGGGGCGGGGGCGAGCGTGGTGGGTTCGATGCCTCGGACTTCGAGTTCGGCGTGGCAGTCGGGGCAGTCGATGAGTTCGCCCAGGAGGGGGTCTTCGAGGGTGATCTCGTGGGTGCATTCGGGGCAGCTTGGGCTTTGGACGGTTTGCGTGGTGGTTGTCATGGTGTGTGTCCTCCGTTTCCGTTGGGGTATCGTTCGCTGAGGATGACGCGCGTGCGGGTTTCTTGCGTGTTGTCGATCTTGCGGATGCCGTCGACGACGTGGTTGAGTTCGTCGGTGCTGTCGACGTTGATGAGGGCCATGATGTCCCAGTCGCCGGTGAGTTCCCAGGTTTCTTCGATGCCGGGGAGTTGGTGGACGGCTTCGGCGATGGTCCCGCTTTGCACGTTGGTGTGGACTTGGACTTCGACGAGGGCGCGTACGTTGGCGCCGCGGACGCGCACGGTGAACTGTTGGATGGTGCCGTCGTCGACCATGTCTTGGATGCGGGTGCGGACGGTGGTCTCGCTGGTGTTGACGGCGTCCGCGATCTGCGTGTAGGGGGCGCGTGCGTCGCGGCGCAGTTGGGCGAGGATGGCTTCGTCGAGGTTGTCCATCGTTTTCACCTGCGAACCCGAACCTTTGCTTCGGAATCCGCTGTGAGACTTCGGAAAACAAGCTAATACTTTAGGTTTGCCCTGTAATCAGGGGTGAACCTGGGGGTTTCCGGGCGTCGGGGGCGGTTCGAGGGGGGATCCTATGCGGGTTGGGGTTCGGGGGTCTCCTCGGGCACCTCGTCGGGGTAGCGGAAGATGGTGCGGTGGTATTGGTCGATGAGGAAGGGCTCGTAGCGGGACAGATGGCAGGTGCAGAAGATCTTGTCCCCCCATCCGCTTTGCTCGGCAAGGCGGTCCTCGTGGAAGCGCGCAACGCAGCAAAAGTGCGTGCAGATGGAAAGACAGGCCATAAGCCGCGAGTCAGGATCGTCCGGGTGCTCGGGCATCCATTCGAGAAGCTCTTCTTCGCGGTCGGGGAGGATGCCTTCCGTGAACTCGAGTTCGTCCACAGGCGCACGGAGCAAGATCCCGGTCAGGGTCTCCTCGGGGGGCTGACCTTCTGAGCGCCATCGGAACGGAGCCCCCACGCCGGGGTAGTCCCTGAAGATCGCCTCCGGCGTGTTCTCGGGCATGTCCTCCCACTGGATGACCTCATCGATGGCTGGAGCGTACCATGAGTCCAAGCCGGCCCGCTGCTCCGCGGTGACGTGGTAACGAAGCAGATCATCATCGCCCCAATCCGGCTGCGCGCCGGGGGTCCGCTCGTGCCCACAGTACCGATACCACTGCAATTGGTCTTCGAAGGCATCCGGCACGCCTCGCATCTCACCATCGCCCGTGATCTCCAATGGGATCAACGGCAACCCGTACGGGGCAGGGCTTCCTCGGAGCACGTGGATCCCCGGGTAGTCGATGGGGATGATCTCCACGTCCATGTCGGTCAACGGCCGAAGCATACCGATGCCTGCAGCCGCTGCGGCACCGGCTGCACCGATCCCTGCGCACGCCTTGATGAAACGTCGCCGATCGAATCCTTCCGCCATCGGTCCACCACGCGCCCACCGAGCCTCGGTAAGGCAACGCCAAGAGCCCTCCGACCCCTCAAGGGTCGCCCGATGCCCCCACATGTACCCCTCTCGCGGGGGTCCCCATCCACTGTCGTTTCAACAACGTCGGCAAGCTCTTCATAACCCCCCCAACCGGTCGAACCTGCATGGACACGCGGAAGACGCTGATCACGCTCGCGATCACGGCGATAGCCCTCGCTCTGGGCGCCGCCGCCGTCGCCGGCACCATCGGGGACGAAGACAAGACAGACCCCCTCCAAACCGAGGACAACGCTCCTGGCCAAAGCGCCCCCGCATCGGACCCAAGCCCCGCAAACGAGGACGGTCAAGACACGAGCGATGAGGAACCCTCAGCCCCCAGCGGGATCCTCATCGACGAGCACGAGGCCTCCGTGAGCGAGGACATCCAAACCGGGACGCTGGACCTCCGCGTGGATCATGGGCACGTGCAGGTCATCGGTTGGGACAAGCCCGCCTACCACGTCATGATCCTCAAGGATGAAACCCCCGAGCACCGCATCGAGGACTACGAAACCGATGTCACCTTCTCCGAACGCACCAACGATCAGCACCTGGACCTACACGTCATCGCCGAGCGATCAGGCACGCACAGTATCGACGCCAGCGACGGGATCCAAACCGGCGACGATGTCCGCCTTGCCATCATCGCATACGTGCCCGACTCCATCGAGTACGACGTCGTGTACGCCTGCAGCGGGCAAAACGACCACATCTCCGAAGCCGCCTCGAACATCCCATCCATCTTCACGGACAGCGAGGACCGGGAAGGATGCGTCCCCGCCTCGGAGACCCCCGAGATTCCCGCGCAGTTCCGCATCCAAGCAAGCGGGGACGAAGACCGCGAACGCGTCGACCGCTTCAACACCGTGACCGGGATCCACGCTGAAACCATCATCCAAAGCCTCCGCTTCGGTGATATCCACCTCTCCCACATCGACGCCGAGGACATCTTCGCCATGACGCGCCACGGGGACGTGACCGTGGAGGATGCGAGAGCACAGGACGTCATCGTTCAGACTCGCCACGGGGACGTGACCGTGGAAGCTGCAACCGCGAACCTGCTCAGCGCCGAGACCCGCCACGGGAACATCCAAGCCGACGCGGACACCGAACAATCCCACCTAACCACCCGCCACGGGAACATCAACGCCGCCGGCAGCATCGCGGACCTGCTCGCACAAACCCGCCACGGGGACATCGAACTCACCCCAACCGAGGTCCACGATGGCCAGATCGTGACAGAGACCCGCCACGGGTCCATCACCCTCATCGTTCCCGACCAACCCGACACCGGGTACTCCGCCAAAGGCATCAGCGACTACGGGACCGTCACGATCAACCTCCAAGACATGGAAACCGTCCAATCCTCGGACGAGGACGAATCCTACAAACACGCTGAAACCCGCGGGTACGACGACAAGGCCGTGCAGTTCGAGATCACAAGCCAAACCCGCCACGGGGACATCCACATCCTCGAAGGCACCCTCGATGCATCTCCCCAAGGCGAGGAAGAAGAGGACGCCACGAACCCCCCAAGCGATGAGCTCCTCGCAGATTCGACCCCGATGGCCCGCTGATGTGGTGGGAAGGCGCTGCGGGGCTCATGGTCTCGGGATGCCTGAAGCGAAGGCTCGCGGTCTGCGGTCTCCTCGCGAGGTCAGATCTGCCCCAAGGGGTTCTCCCCCGGAACCCTTAAGTCATTATCTAGATAATGATTATTTAGATAATGACCTTCTATGATCGGGAGGAGGAACTTACCGCGCTCCAGGAGGAGTTCACCTCCGAAGGACATGGCTTCTACGTCCTTTACGGTCGACGGCGCGTCGGTAAGACGGCGCTTCTCAAGGAGTTCTGTGCACAACACCCCCACATTTACTTCCTCGCCGCCGAGGAAGGCGAAACCCGGCAGCGGAACAAGCTCGTGGAAAAGATCGCCGATCGCTTTGATGAGCGGCCCCCTCGCATCGAAAGCTGGGACGAGGCGCTCACGTACCTCGGCGAGAAGCTCATAGATTGCGAGGATCTCATCGTAGCCATCGATGAGTTCCCCTACCTCGTCGAGGAGAACGGTTCACTACCCTCCTACATCCAAGCCTTCGTCGACGAAACGCTCCCCGAGACAGCATCCATGCTTGTCCTGTGCGGCTCAAGCGTGAGCACGATGGAATCCTCCGTGCTCGGCCACAAAAGTCCCCTACACGGGAGACGAACCGGACAGATCGACCTCCAGCCCTTCACCTTCCAACAAGCCCGTCTCATCAACCGCTACCCGATCCACGAAGCGATCCGATCGTTCTCCATCACAGGCGGGATGCCGATGTACCTCGAGCTTTTCGATTACGAGGAAGAGCTGACCACGAACATCCAAGAGAACATCCTCTCACCCACATCCATCCTGTACAACGAACCCGAGTTCCTCCTCCGAACCGAACTAAGGAACCCTGCCCGATACAGAAGCATCCTCGAAGCCGTCGCCCTTGGCCACACGACCCCCAACGCGATCTCAGGAGCAACGAACATCGACCCAGGCCCACTATCCAAGTACCTCAAAACGCTCCGAGGGCTCCGCCTCCTTGAACGCCGCGTTCCTGTCACGGCTGCCAAGAAGAAATCGAAACGCTCACGCTACCGGGTAGCCGACCCGTTCCTAAGGTTCTGGTTCCGCTACGTCGAGCCCAACCGATCGAGCATCGAGCAAGCCCCCGACATGGTGCTAGAAGGAACCATCACACCCGACCTCCCCAACCACGTCTCGACAACCTTCGAAACCGTCTGCCATGAAGCCCTATGGAGCGCGATCCGGGAAGGCCACATCCCCCCCTTCTCGAACGTAGGCCCCTGGTGGTATGGCGAAGAGGAGATCGACATCGTCGGGCTTGACCCCGCCAATGACCGGATCCTCTTCGCCGAATGCAAATGGACCCACGACCCCGTAGACCCAGCGCTCGTCGAGGATCTCAAGGCGAAAGCAGAAGCCGTCCGTTGGGGACCCCCATCAAGGGAAGAACGCTTCGCCCTCTTCTCGAAAAGCGGCTTCACCGAAGATCTCCATGAGATGATCGACCCCCAATGGACCCTCTTCGACCTCTCCGACATCGACACGCTCCTATCTCCGTAGCCCCCAACAGACCACCACCAAGACTCCAAGACGAACGTGAACGCGCCACGCGTCCGAACCCGGCGTAAGGTTTTCCTCCCGGACCCTCGTGCCCTGCTTACCCCATGACTCCTCCCTCCCCCGTGGACCGCCTCCTCGATGAAGAGAACGCCGAACCCGGCGATCGCGTCCGCATCCAAACCCAAGGAGACACCTACGAAGGCATCCTCATGCCCCGCCACGCATTCAGCGGCCAAGACACCCTCGTCGTCAAACTCGAAAGCGGGTACAACCTCGGCCTCCGCCTCACCGAAGACGACACCCTCGAACGACTCGAAACCCCCCCACGAACCGAACCCGAAACCATCCCGCCCGAACCACGAGAGGACCTCCCCACCGTAGCGCTGCTCGGAACCGGAGGCACCATCGCCAGCTTCGTCGAATACCGCACCGGCGCCGTCTACCCCGCCACCAGCCCCGACGAACTCGCCGCCGCCGTCCCCGAAGCCTTCGAACACGCCAACATAGACCCCCACGTCGTGTTCGAAGCCTTCAGCGAAGACCTCACCCCCACGCACTGGCTCGAACTCGCCGACGCCATCGAGAACGCCTTCAACGACGGCGCCCAAGGCATCGTCATCACCCACGGCACCGACACCCTCCACTACACCGCCACCGCCCTCAGCCTCCTCTTCAACCAACTCCCCGGCCCCGTCGTCCTCGTCGGCGCCCAACGCTCCAGCGATCGACCCAGCTCGGACGCCGCCACCAACCTCACAGCCGCCGTGCGCCTCGCCGCTAACGAACGCATCGGCGAGGTCACCATCGTCATGCACGAGACCATGAGCGATACGACCTGGAGCATCCACGCCGCCGGACGCGCCCGCAAGATGCACACCAGCCGACGCGACGCCTTCCAAAGCCTCAACCACCCACCCCTGGGACGCATCACGCCCAACGAGATCCAATGGGACACCCAACCCCACCCACCCAGCGATGAGATCCAACGCCACGGCACCATCACCGACGCCGTAAGCCTCATCCAAAGCTACCCCAGCCTCACCGAGAACGAACTCCTCGCCGCCGCCAAGAACCAACAAGGCCTCGTCCTCGCCGGCACCGGCCTAGGCCACATCCGAAACGACCTGATCCCCACCCTCGAAACCATCATCGACGAAGGCACCCTCGTCACCGTCGCCAGCCAATGCCTCAACGGCAGAACCAACCTCTACGTGTACGAGAACGGGCGCGAACTCGTCCAAGCCGGATGCATCCCCACTAACGACATGCTCCCCGAAACCGCGTACGTCAAACTCGCCTGGGCCCTAGGCACCGCCGACACCACCGAAGAAGCCAAAACCCTCTTCCAAGAACCCCAAGCCCGCGAAACGACGCCACGAACCGCCTACCACTACCCCACAGGAGGCAACGCGGATGCCTGAAAACGCCCCCCACCCTGTCAAATGCGGCCTCGAAGTCCACCAACAGCTCGACACAGGCAAACTCTTCTGCCGATGCCCCACCACCCTCGACGAAGAAACCACCGTCGAGATCACCCGACGCCTCCGACCCACCCACAGCGAGATGGGCGACGTCGACACCGCCGCCCTCGCCGAAGCCCGCAAAGGACGCACCTACCACTACGAAGCCAGCCCCCACACCAGTTGCCTCGTCGAAGCCGACGAAGAACCCCCCCACCCCATCAACGAAGACGCCCTCAACACCGTCCTCACCATCGCCCTTTTGACGAACGCGAACCCCGTCGACGAAGTCCACACCATGCGCAAGATCGTCATCGACGGATCCAACACGACCGGGTTCCAACGCACCGCCCTCGTCGCCACCGAAGGCAGCATCGAAACAAGCGAAGGCACCGTCGAATTGGAAGCCATGGCCCTCGAAGAAGACGCCGCACGCATCATGGAACGCGGCCAACACCAAGCCCGCTACCGCCTCGACCGCCTCGGCATCCCCCTCATCGAGATCGCCACAGCCCCCCAACTTCATAGCCCCGAACAAGTCCGCGAAGCCGCCCTCACGCTTGGCACCATGATCCGCGCCACAGGGAAAGCCAAACGCGGCCTTGGAACCATCCGCCAAGACCTCAACATCAGCATCCCCGGAGGAGCCCGCGTCGAGATCAAAGGCGTCCAAGACCTCGACATGCTCCCCGAGAACGTCACCACCGAGAAAGCACGCCAAGAGTTCCTCATCGACCTCGCATCCCGCCTCGAGAAAACCGCCCACCCCGACAACATCCCCAACGAACCAACCGACGTGACACGCCTCTTCGAAGACACCAACGCGAACGTCATCACCAACGCCCTCGACGCCGGCCACACCGTGCACGCTCTCGCCCTCCCAGGATTCCACGGCCACCTAGGCACCAAAGACGACGAGCACCGCCTTGGACGCGAACTCGCAGGATACGCCCGCTCCCAAGGGACGCGCGGCCTCTTCCACACCGACGAACTTCCAGCTTACGGTATCACGGAGAACGAGGTCAACGCCGTTCACGACGCGCTTGGAACAACGCCAGGGGAGGATGCCTTCTGCCTCGTCGCCGCTGAGGAAACCACCGCACGCAACGCGCTGGACATGGTCGCCCATCGAGCCCGCCTCGCGTTCGAAGGCGTGCCCGAAGAGACACGTCAAGCCCTCGAGGATGGCTCCACGCGGTACCTGCGCCCCCTCTCGGGCAGCGCGCGCATGTACCCTGAAACGGATGTGCCCCCCGCTCGCGTCACGAGCGACCGGTTGGACGCGCTGGGGGAGAACCTCCCGGAGATGCCGGAGGAGAAGGCGCAACGGTACGAGGAGGAGCTTGGCTTGAACGAGGAGGTCGCTGGTCCCTTGGCGAAGAGCGTGCACGCGGGCTTGTTCGACGCGCTCGCGGAGGAGGGCGTGGATGCAAGCCTTGCGGCGAGCGCGATCCTCCAAATCCGTCCCCAAGTCGAAAGCGAAGGCGTCACGGTCTCGGATGATTTGCTTCGTGGTGGCGTCCTTGCCGTGGAGGAGGGCGCGTTCACGAAGGATGCGCTGGAGGAGGTCTTGCTGACCGCGGCTCAGGAGGGGAGCACGGTCGATGAGGCGGTTGAATCGTTGGGGTTGGGTGGCCTCAGCGAGGATGAGGCTCGTGAGATCGTGGAGGAGATCGTCGAAGGTTCCTCCGGTTTGGTGGAGGAGCGGGGCATGGGCGCGATGGGTGCATTGATGGGGCAGGCGATGGGGCGGTTGCGGGGGAAGGTGGAAGGGGAGACGGTGAACCGGTTGGTGCGGGAAGCGATCCAAGAGCGCTCGGGCTAGGTTCGTGTTGGGTACGCATCACAGGATGTTGTGTTGGCATCACATGCTACGTGCCGTGACGGGGCAAAACTGAAGACCCCCTTTGACAAAGCGAGGCACGCCCGCTGCGCTTGCAGAGGGGCAGGAGCCGATTCACCTATGAGCGAAACCGTGACCATCGAATGCGAGCACTGTGGCGAAACGATCCCGTTCGAGGTTGAAGACTGGGCTAAACCTCCGGAACGTGCCTTCTGCGGTGAAGCTTGCTACGAGGTTCATGGTTCCCGAGCGGTGCCAAGCATCCAAGCGAGCACAGCTTAGAGAGGGGAAAAGGGAAAGAGCCGCGGCAGCGGTTGCCGCCGGGTAGGAAGGGGGCTCTACTCGTTACCGGGAGCGTTGCCCTGACCGTTGCCTTGACCGTTGTCGGGTCCGTTGCCTTGACCGGGGTGTTGACCGTTCTCGGCACACCATTCTTCGACGGTTTGCTCTTCTTCTTCAGCTTGGTCGCTTAACCATTGGAAGGGGGGAGCTTCACCGGCTTGCCCGTTCTCTTGCCCGTTCTGGTTGTTCTCGTACGCTGTGCAGATCCCGAAGAAGGCTGCGTTCGGAAGGCCCGGGAACGTGTCGTGTCCGCCTCCGTTGCCGTTGCCGTGACCGGCCATAGCGGCGGCCGGGACGGTTAGGAGCGTGACGGCGATCGCGATTGTTGTCCATCGCATGTTTTTGTCCTCCGCTCGTAGCCACGATAAGGGACTTTTAATCGTTTATGCCTGAACAATCGAAACGTTGCATAGGTGCCTGTTGATAGCAGGCGCGAGGTCGAGGGGCGCGGGGTTTTCAAGGGGAAGCACGATTCACCGACAGCCTCCTTTTGTTGCTCTGGAGGCGATGTGATACCGTGTCGGAGGATCGAATCGAACCTGGAACGCGTCTGGACGACGAGAAGCTCGACAAGAAGGTGCGAGGATGGCTCGATGAAGCCGGGTACTCATCCAAGAAGGTCACCGACGACAAGGATGCGATCTTCCACTACATCGTCAAGTACCCAGCAGGGAAAGGCGATGCGAACGTGCACGTGGTCCGACCCGAGAACCGGTCGCTGATCGCGCTCGTGATGGGCGTTCAACTCTCCCCGAAACACAAGGAACCCTACAGCAACCTCGACAACGGGGACAAACGCCGCATCACGCACCGCCTTCGACGCACCGCCTTCCAGGAAGGCCACACCGGGTTCGCGGGGAAGATCGAGGAAGGCATCCTGGCCCGTTGGCAACTGGACACGCAGATCTACGACGATGCGTTCTCCCAGCACGCCTTCTTCACCTCGCTTCGCCGCCTCTACACGAAGCACCTTTTGCTGATCGAGGTGCTCAACGAGGAGCTTGGAGGCATCGGACAAGGCCCCACGAGCACCGGCCCCGACATCCGCGGCTACATCTAACCCATCTCAACCCAGGAACCCGTTAGGCTCTCCCTAAGTCCACATTTGTCCACCTATGAAGGTATGCGCCAGGAGTTAGAATTATATAGAAGTTCAAACACTTCCTGGTTGGGGGAGTTAGGGAAACCCCCCCACGGAGGTGAAACCATGCAAGGACAACCGATGTACATCCTCAAAGAAGGAACCCAGCGAGAACAAGGTCGAAACGCACGGTCCAACAACATCCAAGCCTCACGTGCCATCGCGAACGCCGTCCGATCCACGCTTGGCCCCCGAGGCATGGACAAGATGCTCGTCGACACCATGGGCGACGTCGTCATCACCAACGACGGCGCCACCATCCTCGACGAGATCGACGTCCAACACCCCGCCGCCAAGATGGTCATCGAGGTCGCCGAGACCCAAGATGAAGCCTGCGGCGACGGGACCACCACCGCCGTCGTGCTCGCAGGCGCCCTTCTCCGCCACGCTGAGGACCTCAGCGAGGACGTGCACGCCACGCGCATCACGCGAGGGTTCCGCCTCGCAGCTCAACGCGCCATCGAGATCCTCCACGAGGAAGCCTTCGACATCGACGATGAAACCCTCGAACACGTCGCCCGCACCGCCATGGCCAGCAAAGCCAGCAGCGATTACGCCAACGTGCTCGCACCCCTCGTCGTCGACGCCGTTCAAGCCGTCGCCGAGACCACACCACACGGCGAAAGCGTCGACCCCGACGACATCCAAATCGTCACGCAACAGGGCGGCAGCGTCGAGGAAACCGAGCTCGTGGAAGGCATCATCCTCAGCAAAGAACGCGTGCACAGCGGCATGCCCGAGAGCATCCAAGAGGCACGCATCGCGCTGCTCGATACGCCCATCGAGATCCGAGAGACAGAGGTTGACGCTCAGATCCAAATCACAGACCCCAACCAACTCGAAACCTTCCTCGACGAGGAAGAAAGCCAACTCCGCCGCATCGTCGACACGATCAAGGAAGCAGGCGCAAACGTCGTCTTCTGCCAGAAAGGCATCGACGACCTTGCCCAGCACTTCCTCGCGAAAGAAGGCATCTACGCCGTCCGACGCGTCAAGAAAAGCGACATCCAACACCTTGCCCGCGCGACGGGTGCAAGCATCACGAGCGATGTGGCAAGCCTCACCGAAGAGGACCTTGGCCAATCCGGATGGGTCGAGGAGCGACGCTTCGGCGATGACACGTTCACGTTCGTCACGGAATGCCCCGACGCTCGGAGCGTGAGCCTGCTTGTCCGCGGTGGCACCGAGCACGTCACCCAGGAAGCCGAACGCACGCTTGAGGATGCCATCGGGGCCACCAGCGTCGCTTTCGCCGATGGAGCCATCCTCCCGGGCGGAGGCGCTCCGGACATCGAGGTCGCGCTGCGGTTGCGCGAGTACGCCGGCAAGATCGGTGGACGCGAGCAACTTGCTATCGAAGCCTTCGCCGATGCGATCGAGGTCATCCCCCGCACCCTCGCCGAGAACGCCGGACACGATGCGATCGAGACGCTCGTGGACCTTCGAAGCGAGCACGAGAAAGGCCGAACGACCATCGGTGTGGACATCGAGGGTCGAAGCGTGGCGGACATGGCGGAGGCCAACGTGTGGGATCCCCTCCGTGTGAAGGCGCAAGCGCTCGAGTCGGCTACGGACGTTGCTTCGCTCGTTTTGCGCATCGATGACGTCATCGCGGCGCAGGGATTCGGCAGCGACGACGAGGATGGGGACGATTTCGACTTCTAACGTCCTCTGGCTAGGCCTCCCCAGGGGGAGGCCCTTTCCCTGTTTTTCTGATCTTCGCCTAAGCGCAGGATCATGCGTTATGGATCGTTGGAAAAGTGAGGAGAAGGGCGGCCCGCGGGGCGTAGGAGGGGATGACGTCGAGGGGTTTGGGCGGGCCACCCGTGGTTAGGGTTCATGCGGCCGGTAGGGCCGCGGGGGTTAGTTCGGTTAGCGGTCGGGGCCGCCTGCGTGCTCAGGGGGGCCGCCTGCGTGTTCGGGCGGGCCTTGGTCCTGGTTTTCGCCAGCGTTGTCGTCGGCGTTGTTTGCTTGTTCGGCGGCCTGTTCGGCTTGTTTGGGTGTGTTGGCGCTGGGGTGTTCGACGTTGTCGCAGTCTTCGTTGGCGAAGAGCCAGGCGAAGGGTGGCGCTTGCATCCAGGTCGCGTTGCTTGTGGCGTTGCCGTTGTCGTTTTCGGCGTTGTCGGCTGCTGTGCAGAGGCCGAAGAGGGCGGCGCCGGGGAGGCC
>PWVY01000051.1 GCA_003561665.1 Thermoplasmata archaeon | reverse complement strand
CAGCACGGCGTCCTAACCCCCACCCAAGCCATCCCCCCCAAAACCCTCACCAAGCTCCTCCCCGACTACATTACGGACACGCAAACCTACCCCTCGACCTAGGACTCATCCCCAACGAACCCCAACACCCGCTCCCGAAACGCCTCCGAACCCGCGCTCTCCACCGTGGATCGACGCTCAGCCTCCAACTGCTCCCTCAACGACGCCTGCGGCTCCAACAACCGAGCCTTCAACGACGAAACCGCCTCGGACGGTTGACCCCCCAATCCGCGGGCCAACGCCAAGGCCTCCTCCCGAACCACCCCATCCCCCACCACTCGCGTCGCCAATCCCACGGCCCTGGCTGATCGCGCATCCAACTCCTCCCCCAGAAGGAGAATCTCCCTCGCACGCGCCCAACCCACCATGCGCGGCAACAACCACGTCGAACCCGCATCCGGGCTCACCCCCGCTCCCAAGAACCCGGGAACGAAACGAGCCCCCTCCCCCATCACGCGCACATCACACGCCAACGCCAAACCGAACCCCCCACCCACGGCCACCCCGTTCACGCACGCCACGACGGGTTTCCCTCCTTCCACGATCGCCAGGATGACCTCGTTCATGGCTCCCGCCACACGCCCGACCACCTCCTTCGCCTGATCCTTCCTGATCGCTTCAGCGAAGCTCGCAAGATCCGCTCCAGCGCAAAACGCCTTCCCCCCCTCACCCTCGATGACGAGCACATCCGTTGAACCCTCCCTCATCGCAGAATCAACGGTCTCGCCCAAAGACTCCGCCATGGCAGGCGTGAACGCGTTCCCTGAACGGGGACGATCCAACGTCACGACGCCGACAGACCCATCTTGCGCGTAGCGGACAGACATCGAACACGGGATACGGTGAAAAGGAAAGGGTCTTCGGTCTCAGGTCGAAGCCGCGGCATCCTCACTCTCAGCCCCACGGTATTTCTCAAGAAGCTCGCGGACCTCTTCGGCATGCTCCTCTTCCTCCTCAGCCATATCCTGGAGCTCTGGAAGGAACCTCTCGAACTCGGTGCCCTTCACGCGTTCGCACAGGTCCTTGTAGAACGTCTCGGCAGCCACTTCCCGTGCGAGCATCTCCTCCAGAACCTCGACCGTGCCGCTCACGAATCCAGCCCCCTTGCAAGCGCCTCTTGCACATCGTCCTCAGCCTCAAGGGCTTCGATGATATCCAAGATCTCCCCCTTGTGGTGCGCGGCCTCGTCCACCATCTCGGAAAGGAACTCGCGCACCTCCTCATGCTCAACGCGTTCCATCCATTCACGGTAATCGCGAAGAACCGCCTCCTCCTCGTAAATCAGCCCAAGCAAGAGCTGGCCCAGGAACTCCTCGCGCGTCAACGTCATTCCGACCCCTCACCGTTGGGATAGTACTCCGCGGGCGGGATCGGTTTACCGTTCAACCCTTCACGCGGGTACCCTAGTTCTTTCGCGATCCAAGCCTCGACCTCTGGAGCAAGGGTGTGCTCCATCTCGCATGCTACATCGTGGATGCGGGTTTCATCTTCGAGACCTACGACCTCGTGGAGGAAACGCTCCAACAACCGATGCTTGCGGATGATGCCCCGAGCCGCGGCAAGACCGTCATCGGACAACCGTGCCCCGTGATAGGGCTTGTAATCAACGAGCCCCATCTTATCGAGCTTTTGCACCATCTCGGTCGCGCTAGCCGGTGAGACTTCCCAAGAGGATGCGATCTCTGTTGTCTTGGCGGAGCCCCCTTCTTCGGTGAGGGCATAAATCGTTTCAAGGTACATCTCCACATTCGTGGACAGCTTGGGGTCCTCGTGGGCCACGGTGTATCGACACGCTCCTACCTAAAAAGCGTTCGTCAGGGTCACGCTGCGGCCATCTGTTGAGCTTCGTGATCGCTGATCTTGGGGTAGTAGTGGACGTAGCGACCATCCCGCTCTTCCTCGACCAGCTCGACATCCTTGAGGCGGCGCACGTGGAAGAGGATGGTGGAAGCCGTCACGCCGATGGCATCCCCGATTTCGCTCTGGCTTGCTCCGGGGTTATCGAGGATGTACTCGGCAACCCTCGCGGTTGAGGGCGTCGAGAGGGCGGCCAACCTTGCTTGTTCTTCCTCGTTGTACGTGGACCCGTTGAGGAAGAACCGACGGTATTTGCCGTACCGTTGGCTCGTTACGAGGTGGTTGTCCTCCAGTTTGCGAAGGTGATGAAGTAACGTACCCCAGGCGAGGTCGAGTTCATCCGCAAGGGCACGGAGGTTGATTCCGGGGTCCTCGCTAATCTTCTCGTAGATTGCACGTCGCTTGTCGTTCTCCAACAGTTCCGATCGTTGGAGTCTCGAGGCAAGCGGTGCTAGAAGAAGCGTGACGAACCGGCGAAGGCCCACGCTTGCAGCCATGCCGGAAGCACCGACCGCTCCGACGAGCAGGAGGCCAGCACCGTAGTTTTCAAGGAAGCCGTCCTCGGTGTTCGATCCCGGCGCAGCATTGGACTCCTCTACAGGGTCATCTTCCTCACTGTTGTAGTCCAAATCAAGTCCATCCACTCCTGCATGAACGCTGACCCAAAGTGAACCAATCTCCGGTTCGAGGACATCGCAATCCTCGGAGGAGGCCTCGTTCTCTTTGGCATCGATGCAGGCAAGGTTCGGTTCGCTTGGGTGAATGTCCGGGGTGCTAACGGTCGTCGTGGCGGAAGCGGAGGGTCCATCGCAATCTTGTCCTTCACAGAGGACGTCATCGCTGCTAGCGCTGATCGTCTCGTCATGCGATTCGATCGTTTCTGCCACTGCGGTCCCTGCCCCGAACAAGGAGAGCGCGAAGACAATGACCAGGACCGTCGTTGTTTCTCTCAAGGGTTCCACCACCTTGCCTCAGTGTCACAGACAGCGAGGTGAGCCTTAAACTTAACCGATACACTGTGCAAACGTTACACCCTGCGCTCCGGGGAAGGGTTAAATAGGGCTCCTTTCATGGCCGCGGCGCTGCAGGAGGCCGACCCCCGAGGGCATACCCGGATGCCCCGCATCCCGCCCTGGGATTGGCCGTTCGAACTGCAGTGTGGTGAGTCCCTTGGTCGAACGAGAAGACATCCGAGCGGCCGTCGAGCAAGCGCTTGAGCAGGCCCCGGAACGCAAGTTCGCAGAATCAGTCGACCTCGCTATCAATCTGCGCGATCTCGATCTCTCGAACCCCGAGAACCGCGTAGACCGGGAGATCCTTCTCCCGAACGGGCGAGGGAAAGACGTGAAAGTCGGGTTGTTCTGTTCAGAAGAGATGGCTACGATGAGCGGCGACGTCGCTGACGTCATCATCCAACCAGAGGAGATCGAAGCCCTCTCCGATGACCCTGATGAAGCCAAACAACTCGCAGAGGAGATGAACTTCTTCCTCGCCGAAGCACCCCTGATGCCCACCATCGGACGTGAGCTTGGGACCGTGCTCGGGCCACGAGGTAAGATGCCCAACCCCATCAACCCCGGGGACGATCCCTCTGAGACAATCGACAGCCTCCGACGGACCGTCCGCGCCCGCTCCAAAGAGGACCGAACCTTCCACTTACCAGCGGGAACTGTCAATCACTCCCCCGAGGAACTCACCGCGAACATCCGCCGCATCTTGCGACGGATCACGATGGACCTAGAGCGGCACGAACACAACTTGGACGCCGTCTACGTGAAAACGACGATGGGTCCTCCCAGCCGGATAATTTGAGGTGTGAACCCATGGCTGCTCAATACACGGCGCGCGTTGCTCCTTGGAAGAAACAAGTAGTCGAGGAGCTCACGGAACTGTTGCGCGAACATCCCGTCGTCGGCATCGCCCGCATCGACAAGCTACCAAGCCGCCAATTCCAAGAGGTCCGCCAAGCTGTCCGAGACGACGCAACGATTCGTGTCGTCAAGAACACGCTACTGCTCAGGGCGATTGAACAAGTCGACGGCGAGAAAGCGAACCTCGAGGATCTTGAAGATCACATCAGCGGGCAAACCGCGCTAATCCTCAGCGACGCGAACCCGTTCAAAGTCTTCCGCACGGTCGAAGACAACAAAGCCTCCGCCCCGGCCCGACCCGGGGACCCGGCCCCTAAGGACATCTGGGTCGAGAAAGGCGAGACCCCCTTCAAGCCCGGCCCCGTCGTCGGTGATCTGCAAAAAGCCGGCTTGCCGGCGAAGATCGAAGGCGGCGCTGTTGTCATCAGCAAGAAACACAAGGTTGCTGAAGAAGGCGAGATCATCAGCACCGACCTCGCGGATGCCCTATCACGGCTCGAGATCCATCCCATGATCGTGGGATTGGACATGAAGGCCGTGTGGGAGGACGGCACCGTGTTCGATCGAGACGTCCTCGATGTGGACCCGCAAGCCTTCATTGACGATCTCGTCAATGCACACGCTCGAGCACAAACGCTCGCAGTCGAAGTAGGATACCCGACGACGAAGACCATGCCCATGCTCCTCCAACGCGGTTTCTCGCAAGCCCGGAGCCTGGGCCTGGAAGCATCCATCCTCGAACCCGATCTTGTCGAGGACCTCCTCGCTCGCGCCCACGGTCAAGCCACAAGCCTTGCCGATCACGCTGGGTTCGATCCAGACGAATCCAAACCTGAACCCACCGATGAAGCAAGCGAGGAAGATGAAGACGAGGCCGCTGACGAAACGGCCGACGAAGACGAAGAAGACGGCGGCGCCGAGGCTGACGACGAGGAAGCCGAGGCAACGGACGAAAACGACGAAAACGGTGACGAGGCAGCCGACGACGAAACAGACGAGGAGGCTGACTCTTGACCCGAACACGGATCACGATCAACCGACCGGAGGAAACCTGATATGGAGTACGTCTACAGCGCTCTGCTGCTGCACGCAGCCGGCCAGGACATCGATGAGGACAGTGTTACGAGCATCCTTGAAGCCGCCGGCGTCGACGCCGACGAGGCAAGGGTAAAAGCGCTCGTATCCGCGCTCGACGGCGTGGACGTTGAAGAAGCCATCGAGTCCGCGGCCGTCACCGCGGCAGCCGCACCCGCAGCTGCACCTGCAGCCGCTGACGAAGCGGCCGAGGCCGAAGAAGAAGAGGAAGAAGAGGAAGAAGAAGAGGAAGAGGTCTCCGAAGAGGAGGCCGCCGCCGGCCTGGGCGCGCTCTTCTAAGCGCTCCAACCGACCGTTCCGACCGCGAGGGTTTCCCTCGCGGTCACCTTCCCCCTTTCTCCATGCCTTAGCTCTGCGCCTGTAGGGCTGCCAAAATCTACATCATAGGACCGCGCCCCGACTGGTCAATCCGCCCAGGAACCGATCAACGCACGGATATCCTTCCACCTACGATGATCGATCACGAAGGGTGGGATCCGCTCGTCATCGACCTGGATCAACAAGGCTCTCGACAAGAATCCCTTCGTCACCAACACCCCACCCAAGATAACGAAGCCCAACCCGATCCAGATAGCGCCTCCACCACCCAGGAGCGCCACAGGCAAGGCAAGCAAGTACAGCAAGGTCCCGATTTGCATCATGCGATAATCGCTTGCACGCACCTGACCGATTCCTTCCACCTCTCCTCGACGAACACGATAGGCCTCACCATCATCCACCAAGAACAACGAATCTCCCGCAACTGCTACAGGAGGCCCGCCCCGCCGCCATACATGCTCCGGTACAAGCCCCTCACCCTCCAGCAAGGCGACAAGCTCCTTCGCTGAGGAAGCTTCACCCGCATGGTACGAACGCAACGGCTCCGAGAGGTCCACACGTCCACGTAGCCCCGCCCCCTCAAAAAGCCCATCGCATCCCTAACCACTCTCAGGGACCCAGCGCCTTCCGAACACGATCCGACGCCGCCTCGATCGCTTCGTCGATCTGATCCGCGTTTGGTCCCCCCGCTCGAGCCAACAACGGAGATCCTCCACCCCCACCACCCAAGACCTGACCGCCCTCGTTCACAACCTCACGCGCGTCGACACCCTCAACCTCGTCACTCACCGCGACGACAAGGCCTGGGCTCCCATCTTTGACGCCACCCAGCACAGCCACACGGCCTGGCTTTCCGGTCCACTCTCCTGCCGCGCTAACCAAGTCATCCAACTCGAGATCCAGACGCAACGAGACCAAACTCACACCGTCGATTTCCTCGGCCTCATCGGAGAACGAAGCAAGCTTCTGACGGGCTAACTCCTCCCGCAACGATTGTGCCTCTTTACGGTACTCCTTCCATTCATCGAAGAAACGCCGAGCCGTTCGAGGAAGATCCTTCAAAGGAACCTCGAAAACGCCTGCAGCCTCTTGGAGAAGATCCTCGCGAGATTGAATCTGTCGCAACGCAGCAAGCCCTGCCGCGAACTCGACCCGTTCGACCCCATCCTGAATCCGCTCGCTTCGGAACAGCTTGACCAAACCAAGCTCCCCGGTGTTCGCAACGTGCGTCCCTCCACAAGCTTGAACATCGTACTCCGGGATTCGCACGATCCGGATCTCGTCGCTGTCCGGGATTCCCCCCTGATAGAGCCTAAACCCGTACTTCTGCTCCGCGTCAACGCGATCCAGCCATGTCTTCTCGACGGTTCTCCCCTCTAGAACCATCAGGTTCGCGAGGGTTTCGATCTCCCGAAGCTCCTCCTCATCGATGCGTTTGTAATGCGTCACATCGAGACGGGAACGGGTCGTACCTTTCTGCGCCCCCGTCTGCCAAGCATGGTTCCCGAGGACACTTCGAACAGCTCCGCCGATGAGGTGCGTTGCGGTGTGGTTCTTGGTCAATGCCTGCCGCCGGCCCCAATCCAATTGGCCTCGCACCCGCTCCCCGTTCTTAACCTCCTCCTCGGAATCGATGTAATGGACCACGAGGTTCCCCCACGTTTGGACATCCTCAACGGGGAGCGCTTGTTCGCGCACAAACAAGAAACCCTGATCTGGCGGCTGGCCCCCGCCCTCGGGGTAGAAATGTGTTCGGTCCAGGACGACGCCCAGAAGGTCATCGTGATCAGGTCCCGACCCGCTCCACAGGGCAGTAGCAGTGAAGTCCTTCGTTGTGGCATCCTCGTAGTACATACGTTCCGTGTCTGGGAGATCTGGAGGATCGGGGCGATGCGTGTCTTCTTCGATCTCCTCGTGGTCATGACGCTCGCTTACGCGTGCGTAGAAATCATCAGGAATCTCGAGGGTGGTCCCCTGATCGTGAGCGATGTTCTGAACGATCTCTGGGGGCATGCCGTGACTGTCGTAGAGGTCGATGAGCCGGTCGAGGTTCAGGGATTGCGTGTCCTCTTCGAGCTCGCGTTCGACTAAGCGCCGGCCACGCGTGAGTGTTTCCTGGAACCGTTGCGTTTCGAGTTCGAGCATATCCGCTGCTTGGTCCCGAGCGGACCAGAGATGGGGATAGTCGTCGCGAAGGGCTTCAAGATGTGTCTCGACGACATCGTAGAGGTCGATGTCGATGCCTGCTTCGTCCATCAGGCGGAGGCTTTTTCGGATGAGGAGGCGCGCAAGGTAGCCATCGCGTACGTTGCTGGGAACGATCCCGTCGCCGAGCATGAAGGTCAGGCATCGGGAATGATCAGCGATGGCGTAGGCTGCCTCCAAGGGAGCCAGCCGCTCGGCCAGTTGGCTTGGCGTGGTGTCGATGCCCCGTTCGGCAAGCCGGTCGGGGACTTGTTTGCGTAGGTTGTTGAGTTTGGCTCCGGTGTCGACGTCGAGGATGCTGCTGAGTTTCGCATGCTCGGCAAGGATCTTGCTCGTCTTCGGGTCTTTTCGTGGATCGTTATCAAGTTCCTCAACAAGGAGTGAGATCGTTTCAGGGAAGACGCTTTCGTAGATGGTGGGTGTGCCTTGGCTGGCCCAGACGAACCGTTCGAGGCCGTACCCGGTGTCGACGATGGTAAGGTCCATCTCTTTGTAGGTGTCGCCTTTGACGTTGATGTCTCCAGCAGGATCTTGCTCCCATTGCATGAAGACGAGCGTGGCGACTTCGAGGCCGTGGGTGAGGACTTCGAAGGCTGGGCCGGCGTTCCCGCCTCCGGCCCAGGGGTTCTCTTTGTATGTGATGGATTCTTCGGGAATGTTCAGTGTGTCGAGGAAGCCTTGGCACAGCTCGACGGTTCGTTCTTTGAAGTAGTAATCCTCAGGGTTGCCTGCAGTGTCTTTCCGTAGGAAAGGATGGCCATCGGGATAGTTGAAGCAGTGGTGGGCCATCATCTCGAACATGGTGAGGTGGCGGCCGCTTCGGCCGACGCTGTCAACATCGTCAAGGCGGATGCAGGGCTGGCTCACCGCGAGGGGGTTCGCTGGAGGTGGCGAAATGCCGCTGGTGACGTGAGGCTGGTAGTTGCTGATGCTGGCGATGTTGAGGAAGATGTCTTCGCGCCAGCGTGCGACGACGGGCTGAGGACGGACCTTGGTGTGGCTGCTGGCTTCGAGGTACGAGAGGAACCGGTCTCGCATGGGGCCAAGTTCGTAGGCGTCCTTGGTGATGGGGTCCCCGATGAAGGTGTATTCCTGGCAGGGGGGATCACCGCAGCCGTCTCGCTGGGGGTCGAGGGTCCAGAAGCCGGATCCGCAGGAGGTGCAGATCCTGCGCTCGAACCCGTTTTGTTCGAAGAACGCCAGTTCGTAGTGGTCGCTTTGGGCCATCATGTCACCTGGTTTCGATATCGCTGATTGTTTGCACCCATGCACCGGGGTTGATTTTGGCCCCGTGGTTTCGGAGCACGATCTCTAGGTTCGCGAAGAAGCCTGCTATCTCTTGTAGGCTCGTTTGGCCAAGGTGGCCGACGCGGAAGATTTTGCCTTTCATGTGGGATTGGCCTCCTGCTACGAGGACGCCTCGTTCTTTGAGGCCGCCGCGTAGTTGGTTGTCCGTGATGTTCTCGGGCATGCGGAAGGCGGTCACCGTGTCGGATCGGTACCCGTTCGCGGCGAAGAGTTCTAAACCGAGAGCTTCACCGGCGCTTCGGGTAGCCTTGGCGATTTCTTGGATGCGTTCGAAGCGAGCTTGTAGGCCTTCTTCGAGCATGATTTCGAGGGCTTCAAGGGTCGCGAGGTGAAGGTGAGTGGCTGGGGTGAATGGGGTCTGGTCGTCGTGCCAGCGGTCGAGGTGTTTGGGAAGGTCGAGGTAGAAGGAGGGATGCTCGATGAGCCGGTCTTGGGCCTTCTCACTGAGGCTTACGAAGCTGAGTCCGGCGGGAGCCCCGATGCATTTTTGGCTGCCTGCGATGCAGGCGTCTAGCCCGAGATCGTCGACGGGTACGTCGAGGCCTCCAAGGCTTGTGATGCAGTCGGTGATGAGGAGTGCGTCGTGCTCTCGGGCAAGTTGGGCCATGTCCTGGAGGGGGTGTGTGAACGCGCTGCTGGTCTCGTTGTGTGTGAGGAGGAGCGCGTCGGCATCGGTGAGGGCGTTCTCGATCTCCTCGGGTGGGATGGGTTGTCCCCAGGGAGCTTCCAGGTGGTGAACGTCCTTGGCGTATCGTTTGGCGAGTTGGGCCATGCGGTTGCCGAATTTCCCGTTGTCGAGGGCGACGGCTGTGTCTTGTGGCCCGATGAGGCTACCGACGGTGGCGTCCATCGCGGCGGTGCCGCTTCCGGAGAGGCATAGGACGGGGTTGTTTGTTTGGTATGCTTCTTGGAGGCGTGTGAAGAGTTTCTTGTTTGTCGTGGTGAACTCGGGGCTTCGGTGTGCGTGGGCGGGTTGCGCCATGGCCCGTTGGATGCGGGGGTGGATTTTGACGGGGCCTGCCAGCAGGAACAGGCTGTCCTCGACGTCGAACATCGGCGGCACAACCGGGCCTTGGGTAAAAGGGGTTTGCTACCTGGGGGATTGGTGTGGGGGTAGCATGGGGGGTTGTGGGGTGTGACCGGTAGGGTAAGGTTCAAGCGTGACGCTGTTGGAATGTAGGTGTGCAATGTCGACTGCGGTTTCGCGTCCTTGTCCCAAGTGTGGGTCTCCGGCGTCCCGGGAGGAGACCGAGGTTGGCATTTTGCTTTCCTGCTCCTCGTGCGGCTTCGAGGCGGGGGATCCGTTAATCCTTGATTTCAAGAGCGATTGATCGGCGTTAGGGTGCGTTGGTTTGGTGTTTGTCGTGGCGGTTTTCGAGGAGGGTTTGGCAGCTGGTGCAGCAGGCCAGGTATCGGTGTTCGCCGAGTTTTAGTTCAATCCCTTCGTCTCCGTGGATGGGTTTGCCGCATTGGGCGCATGGGCTTTGGGCGGGTTGGTGGGGTATCTGGGGGGTCGTGGCTTTTTCTCGTTGCGTGAGGATGTGGGTGCGCGCGTTGGGGAAGGCGTCTTGGAGCTGTTCGAGCCCGTTCTCGTCGGGTACGAGTGCGAGGGCGATGGCTTGGTTCCCTTGGGATCGGTGGACTTGGTGGATGTTTTCGTGTTCGATGAGGCGGTCGCGGTCTTCCGGTGGGGCGATGAGGAGGATGAGGGTTCCAAGGCGGGTGAGGTCGATGTCTCTGCGTGCGGGTCCTACGAGGTCGAGGCGTTGGAGGCGTTCGAGCCGGGCCGCGACCGTGGGTGCGGTGACGTCTGCTTGGCTGGCGATGTCTCGTAGGGATTGCGAGGCGTCTTTGAGGATGGTTTCGAGGATCTTGCGGTCTATGGGGTCGAGGTCCACGATGGGTGTAGGGGGTTTTCTTGTTGTCAAGTTGGCGATGGGGTGCATCGGCGGTTTGGGACCGGAACATCGTTACGGGAATCGTGTGTTCGGGGGTGCGTGAAGGACGTTCTTGTGGGGACGTGTGGTTGGTCGTTCGATGATTGGGTGGGTCCGGTGTATCCGCCCCGGTTGAGCCGTGAGCGTTGGCTTTCGTACTATGCGGAGCATTTGCCGGCTGTGGAGGTCAACGCGACGCATTACCGTGTTCCGTCGTCGCGTCAGATGGAGGGGATGGTGGAGCGGTTGGAGAGGGCTGAGCTTCGGGGGGTGGTGTGGAAGGCGCCGCGTGCCTTGACGCATGAGGCGATCCCGGATGAGGATCCGGAGGTGATCCAGAAGGAGGCCAGGGCGTTCTTCGATGTGTTGGCTTTGGCGAAGGAGAGAGGGGTTTTGGATGGCGTTTTGATGCAGTTCTCGCACACGGCGCGTCCGGAGGTGGTGCTGGATGGGTTGGATGATGCGTTGCTTTTGGGTCCGCCGGGTCCGGTGTTCGTGGAGGTCCGTCATGCGTCGTTCAATGAGGATCGGTTCCACACGCCGCTTCGGGAGCGGGCTGAAGCGACGGGAGGGGGTGTCGTGGCGACGGATAGCCCTTCAGCCACGATCACGCGGGCGTTCCCGAACCCGACGGCGTATTTTCGTTTCCATGGTCGTAACGTGGAGGCGTGGTTCATGGAGGATCCTCCGGGCGTGCATGGGGCTGCGCGGTACGATTATGCGTACGCGCGTGAGGAGCGGGAGGCGTTGGCGGAGCGGATCGAGGAGGCCAAAGCGGATCGGGTGTTCGCGTTCTTCAACAACCACGCGAAAGGGAAGGCGTTCCGGGACGCGTTGGCGTTGATGGATCGGTTAGGGGTCGATCCTCCCAAGGACCGGGTCACGTTGGATGATTTCTTAGGTTAGCTTCACGGTGGCTTTGCTGTCCGAGGGTTCCGTGGGTTCGTTGTTCTTGTCCGTGGTCTTTTCCTTGGCCTTGTCGGTGGCTGGGCCTTGGAGGCCTTTGATCGTGTCGGAGCGTTTGCCGAGCCAATCGGCGAAGGCGCTTCGGCAGGAGGGGCATAAGTGGAGGTTCTCTCGACGCTTGAAGAGGCTCCATCCGCCGTTGGGGTCTTGGAACTTGAGGTTGACATCGAGGCGGTTGTCTTTGCGTTCGACGTTTCGGAGCTGTTTTTCGCAGCGATCACAGATGATGATCGTGACCTTCATGCTGGCACCGGGTAGGTTTCCTGCAAGGAGGGTTAAGGTGTTTGTTGCGGGGTCGTCGAAACAAGGGTTGTTTGGTCATGAAAACCGATGTAGAGAGGGTTCTTCGTGTCGTGCGAAGAACCGCTTGAGCCGCTCTTCATCCCAGCCTAGGGGCAAGAGGAGGGAGGCGAGTGCGCGCAGGATGTGTTGCTCGTAGCATGCGGCATCGTACGTCGTGATCGTGTCGACCAATCGGGCTTCGGCTACGCGGTCGTGGGGGTTCTTGGCGGTATCGTCTAGCACCACGAAGCGGACCGCATCCCCGGGGGGGGTCTCAACGCCTGCCGCGTCGAGCTGGGAAAGCGCAGCCCAGGTGTCCGTGCGCGCTTTGTATGCTTCAAGAGGCTTGCTTACGTGCTTGGTGATGAGGAGCTCTTGCATCGTTGCCTCGCCGCGGCGTACGCGCTCAAGGAGGGGTCGTACATGTTCTAGGGCGTGGGGAAGGCGGTCGTGGAACGTGTTCGCGGTGGTGGCGTGAGCGAGTTCGTTGAGGACGCGTTCTTGCGCGGTTTGGACGATGGTGGGGCATGAGCGTTGGCGGAGTTCGACGCCGCGTACTTTGACGCGTCCGTCTTGGATGTAATCGATGTCTTGACCGGCTTGGCTTCTGGAGGGGGCCTCTGGGGGGGCGGTGTAGCATCCGTAGAATCGGTTCAACGCTCCGGCGGGTTCCACGGTGTCCATGTTGTGGGAGCGTGTGGGCAAGAACACGATCCAGTCGAAGCGTCCTTCGATCTCGAGAGGGATCTGAAGGGCTTCCGTGACGCGTTGGGCAAGGCGTTCTTCGTCCGCCCAGGGTTGCTTGCGTTGAAGCCAGACGCTGTCCACGATGCCGTGCACGATCTCGAACCCTTCTTCGCGTGCGATCTCAGCGCAGGTGAGAAGGATCTCGCGGCCCCATGCGCAGATGGCTTCGTGGCATTCGATGCGGCCAAAGCGTGCGTTCTTGTAGCCTTGGTAACCGAAGGAGCACACGGCGAGCCATTTGAGCGCGTCCACGGCGCTTTGGTATCGTTCCTTCTCGTGAGGGTTCTCGTGGCGTAAGCGCTTGAACGTGGCGCGTCGTTGGATCAGGGGGGCTAGCGCGCGGGCGATGAAGCCTTCGTTTTTGCAGGTGTGGTACCCGATTTGGGGGACGCGTAGGGTGTTCTCGTCGTGGGGGTCGCAGCAGGAGCAGAGGATCGTTTCGGGGCTGATGTTGCGTGTGACCATGATGTTGGGGTACATGCTGGCGAAGTCGAGTTCGACGACGTCTTCGAAGAGCCCGACGCGGGGGTCGAAGATGAAGCCGCCTCGGTCGGCTTTGACGAGCGTGTGCTCGGTTTTGATGGCTTCGGGGTGGTTCTTTTTCCAGGGGATGAGGCGGTTTTCGCGTTTGGCGCGGTCGATTTGGATGGCGGTGACGGCGGTGCCGGCGCCGACGCGGGCGAGCTCTTGGAGGGGGGTGCTTGTGATGCGGGATAGGTCGATGAGGCCGTCGAGGCCGGCTTCTTTGTAGAAGAAGGAGTCGCGGGTGTCGAGGTGGAGGCGGCCGTGGAGGACTTCGACGCGGGGTTGGTACTTGATCTGGCCGTAGGTGAAGTAGGATCGTTCGCCGCGGAGGGGGGTTTTGGGGTCGCGGGCGCGGCCCAGTTGGAGGGGCACGGTTTGGTGGGCGGCGCGGTGGTGGAGGTAGCGGATGAGGAAGCGGTCGCCGTTTTCGGTGAGGAGGATGTCGGGGTCGATGTCGGTGAGGGTGTGGTTGAGGCGTTCGAGGATGCTTGTTTCGGGGCCGTCGAGCGTGATGGTTTGGTGGGGGGTTTGGAGGGTGGCGTGTTGGATGGGGTCTTCGTAGCGGGGGATGCGGTGGTTGGGTGTGTGGGGGGTTGCGGTGAGGGTGGCGTGGGT
>PWVY01000202.1 GCA_003561665.1 Thermoplasmata archaeon | reverse complement strand
GTATCGGCGCCGTTTTCGGGTAAGGAGAAAGCGCTTCGCGTTTCCTGAAAGCCCCCAGGAAAAGGCTCCAGAATCGGCCCGGACTAAACGAAGAACTCGACATCTTCAAACCGACGACGGCCTCCCTGCTCGAACGCGCAGGTCCCTCGAGCCGTCAGGGTCTGATGCAGTTGCTTGCGCCCCCACGAGCGTTTCCAGAGTTCAAGCGTCGCATCCGCGATGCCCCCATGGTGCACATAACGCACGGACCCGTCAGGATCCTCGAACCGAACACCCATCATATGCTGTAAACTCGCCGAAAACCGCCCCGTTAACTCCCAACCCCTCGTCTTCGCCTTAAAAGTCCAAACCCCCGGCTTCAACCCCGGGCCCTCCTCCTGGCTCGTTTCGATCTCTGAGAACGTCAACGAGGGCCCCTCCGCGTCATGGTAATGAACCGATCCGATACGCCCGTCACCTTCCTCCCCTAAGAACGCGTACACGTACGCCTGGGGTCGCTCACGGAAGAACGTCGCGTACCCCATCGTCCAACGATCAAACCGAGCCGACCCCCACCGATGCGATTGGAACGCACGACCGCTGCGCACCATGTAACGCCCATCGCCCACTTCCACAACGCCCTCCGCACGAGCCATCGGTAACGGGACAAGCACCTTCGTTCTCGGGGCACGACCCTCATAGAATCGATCCTTCTCGAACACTTGGACGGGGGATAGCTGCTCGGATAGCGATACGTTCCAACGAAGCTCGTGCCCTTCCTCCCGGGGGTTCCGCAATCCCCCCTTCGCTCCGGAACGCGTTAACTCGCTTTTGCTAACCCGGATATGGAATCCGTCGCTTTGCTTCGCGAAGGCCCGAACCCCGAACTTCGTTCTCAACGCGAAGCGCCGAGGATCAGCCCTGCGACTGAAGTGGGCTCCCCAGAGCGAACTCCCATCCTCCCCGCCCATGGGTGAATCGATCCCGTAACGAAGCCACCATCCGGCCTCGTTTGAAGGATCGAGGATGTTCAACGAATATTCCTCGTAGTGCCCGGGCGTCCGTCCATCCCATTGCAGATCGTTCGACAATACGGGGTCTCTAAGCCATGTCATCGAACCCCTCCAAGTGGCCCAAAACGGCTCGGGCGATCCCTCCAGCATCCTCGAACGCCTCCTTCGGATCGAACCAGGCGACTCTCGCGATCTCATCCTCAGGAGCCGTCACGTCGTTCGATGTCGCGTGGGCTGTGTACCCCAACCCCAGGATGGGGTAGGGGGAGCGGGAATGCGTGTACGTGACGGTCCCAACCAACCTCAAGTCCTCAAGTTCCAACCCGGTCTCCTCGAAGACTTCCCGGTGCGCTGCATCTTCGGGATCCTCGAAGAAGTTCACGAAGCCTCCGGGTAGGGTCCAGCGACCTTGAGCCACGCCCCGTGCAGGTTCCACGAGCAACATATCGCCCTCGTACCACACAACGACACCAACGACCGGCCGGAACAAGGATGCATTGATCGCAGCTCGAAGAAGCGGGGAAGCATCCGGGTCGTGTGCGAGATCGTCCTTGAGCGGCCAATCCCGGGGATGTTCCTTCAGTTGAGCGTGCCCGAAGATGACCTCGGTCTCACGGAGGGTTCGACGCGTGACTTCCTCGTAGGCTACGGGGATCTCCGAAGGGAGCGTGATCTGGCCTGCATCGTCGCGGCGGGTGAGGACGCGGCCGTCGTGTTCGACGTAATACAGGGGCAATGTGAGCCTCGTCAGTGGACTTCGCTGCCTTCCCGGATCTCTTGCGTCGTCGTGAGCGGGGCGACCAGATCTCCATCTTCGGCAGCCAGGAGCATCCCTTGGCTTTCGACGCCTCGGATCGTGGCGGGCTCAAGGTTGGCGACCACGATGCATCGAAGGCCCTCGAGTTCGTCCTGTGGAACGTGCTCTTTGAGGCCAGCGACCAGTTGGCGTTCTTCTTCCCCGATGTCAACGTTGAGCACGTACAGTTTGTCTGCGTCGGGATGGTCCTCGACGTTCGTGACGGTACCGACGCGTAGATCGATTGCTTGGAAGTCGTCGAATGTTATCATGGTGGCGTCCTCTTTTGGCTCTTCGTCTTGACTGCTGTCAGGGTCGTCCTGGTTGGCGAGGTTGAGCACCTCGTCCTCGTCGAGCTTCTGGAAAAGGGGATTGGGTTCGGGGAGGTTGGTTCTGGGGGTGGGCCCCGCTTGGACTTGGTCCCAAGAGGCATCGTGCACCGTGCCGGGTTCGCCAAGCATCTGCCAGAGTTTCTGGGCGCTGTTAGGTAGGAACGGCGCGGTGAGGATCGCAAGCGCTCGAACAACGGAGAGGCAGTGGAAGAGGACGGTCGCGAGGCGTTCCTTGTCCTCGATCTGCCAGGGTGCTTCCTGATCGATGTATCGGTTCCCTTCTCGTGCGAGTTCCATGATGGCCCGGATGGGAGGTTTGAATCGGGCGTTCTCAAGGTGGTCCGTTACGGTCTCGTGCAAGGTCTGGATCGTTTCTTGGATCCTCTGGTCTGCGGCCGTTGTTGGGCCAGGGTCGGGCACGTGGCCGAAGTTGGTTTGGGTGAGGGTGAGGGCGCGGTGTGCGAAGTTACCGTAGGCCGCGACGAGTTCACCGTTGACTTTGGACAGGAAGTCTTCCCATGTCCAGTCGGCGTCGCGTGTCTCGGGTAGGTTTGCGGCGAGGTAGTAGCGCACGGCGTCTGTCTCGAACCGTTCGAGGATCTCATGGACCCAGATGCCCACGCCGCGGCTCTTGCTGAACTGCTCGCCGGAGAGGTTCAAGTATTCGTTCGCTGGCACGTCGTAGGGTAATCGAAGGCGGGGTTGTCCTTTTGATTCTCTGGCGTCGCTGTAGGCCATGAGGATCCCCGGCCAGAGGATGGTGTGGAAGGGGATGTTGTCCTTGGCGAGGAAGTAGTAGTGGCGGGTGGCTTCGCCGTCGTAGCTTTCCTCCCAGAACGGTTTCCAGGCGTTTTTGTCGCCTTGGGTCTCTTTGGCCCATTGGACGCTTGCGGTGAAGTACCCGCTGAAGGCTTCGAACCAGACATAGATTCGTTTGCCTTCGTATGTAGGGTCGTTGTCGATCCAAGGAAGCCCCCATTCGATGTCTCGCGTGACGGGGCGATCTTGGAGGCCTTCTTCCAACCAGTTCTGGGTGAATCGTTCAACGTTTCCTCGCCAGGGGTGTTCCTCGTCGTTGAACCAAGCTTCGAGGCGGTTTTGGAGCTTGGAGAGCAGGAAGAAGGCGTGAGTGGTTTCCCGGAATTCGATCTCTGCGTCTGGGTTCAGCGTCGATCGCGGATCGATGAGTTCGTTCGCGTCGAGCGTTTTCCCGCAGGCGTCGCATTGGTCTCCGCGTGCTTCATCGAAGGCGCAGTGAGGGCAGGTGCCTTCCACGTAGCGGTCTGGGAGGAACCGTTCCGCTTCGGGGTCGTAGGGTTGGTTCATGACGCGTTCTTCGATGTACCCTTCGTCCTGGAGTCCCTGGAAGATCGTGTGGACCCATTTCTCGTGGTGTTTGGTGCTGGTTCGGGTGAAAAGGTCAAAATCGATGCTTAGTGCATCGAGGGCATCGACGTGGCGTTTGTGCCAGTGATCGACGACTTGCCTTGGGGTGAGGCCTTCTTCCTCGGCTTTGACCGTGATGGGTGTTCCGTGTTCATCGCTTCCAGACACCATGAGGACATCGTTGCCTTGCATGCGGTGGTATCGGGCAAAGATGTCGGGGGGGAGGAGGGACCCTGCGACGTGACCGAGGTGGAGAGGCCCGTTCGCGTAGGGCCAGGCGACGCCGATGAAGATGCGCACCATCGAGTCGTGGGAACCTCCTCCTTATCTTAAAACGTTGGAGCTTCGTGGCTCCGGCGTGGTGGGGGTCAGATAAGGTTCTCGACGGCCTCCTCGCTGAAGTGTTCGAGTTTCTGGCCACGAGGGTCTTCCGCGAGTTGTTCGAAGAACCGCTCGAGGGCGGTTTCAACGCTGGTTGAGATCTCCTGTCCACGTAAGACCTTCAACGTGTGGAGCTTCACGTGGTAGCTGACTGGGATCTTCACTTTGATCTCTTTCTGCTTGTCGCTGGGTAGGTTGACGTCGTTTGTACTGGGGCACATGGTTTTCTCCTCACCCGAGCATCCCATGGCTCCAACGCCCATGGGGTGCCATGGCATGGACAGGGTAGGGGGGTCTTGATTCTTGCTCAAATTGACCTTGTGAATCCTGGCCCCCTCGGCCGCCCGAACCCGCGAGTCGACCGTCGCCTTTATTGCGCGTCCTTGGATGGTAAGCCATGGCCTCACCGGTCGCAAAGGCCCCCCACGAAGGGCAGCCGCGTGTTCCATCCATGGAGAAGCTCGAGTTAGAGGGCTCTCGCGTCATCGCTCGGGTCGACATCAACGCGCCCATCGAGAATGGGACCGTGACCGGGACCGCTCGCCTCGACGCTGCCGCATCAAGCATCCAAACCCTCGTCGAGGAGGGAGCCGGGGTCGTCGTTTTGGGCCATCAAGGACGTCCTGGGGGGGATGATTTCTCGACCCTTGAACAACACGCACGGTTGCTTGAGGATCGCATCGGGCGCACCGTGACCTTCACCCCGCATGTTGACGACAAACACGCGGTCGACGCGGTCAAGAAGGTGACGCCCGGAGACATCCTCGTCCTAGACAACGTTCGAGGCGCTGAAGGCGAGATCGAGAACCTAAGCCCAGAGGAGCACGCCGAACGGGCCTGGATCCAGCGGTTGGCCGGGGAAGCCGATGCGTTCATCCTTGACGGGTTCAGCGTTGCACACCGCAGCCATGCGAGCATCGTCGGGTTCCCTCTCCTTTTGCCCTCCTCCGCTGGGCCCTTGTTGAACCAGGAGCTCGAAGCGCTCGCACGCGTTGAACGAAACGATGAAGGCCGACGCTTGCTCGTGCTGGGCGGGACCAAGATCAACGACGCGCTTGATGTCATCGAACACCATCTCGACGATGACCGAGCCGACCTCGTCCTCACCGGTGGCATCGTAGGGGAAGCTTTCCTTCACGCGCGGGGCCACAAGCTAGGGGAAGCCACCGTGGCGGTCATGGACAAATTCGAGGCCTTCGACGCGATGAACCAAGTCGAACGGTTGATGGAAGCTCATGCCCCGCACATCGCTACGCCCGAGGATCTTGCCTACCAGGACGAAGATAAGCGGGAAGAGATCCTCCTCGACGAGCTTCCTGTCGAATCCCCCATCCTCGACATCGGTCCCGAGACCGCGCTCGCTTACGCCCAAGAGATTCACGACGCGGACACCATCATCATGAACGGGCCCGTGGGTGCTTACGAGCGGTCAGGCTTCGCAGCGGGCACGGGTCGGTTGCTCGAAGCCTGTGCCACATGCACCGGGTTCACCCTCATCGGTGGGGGCCACACGGTCGCAGCGCTCGAACGCGCCGGATGGCAGACGGACGATTTCTCACACGTCAGCCTCGCAGGAGGAGCACTGGTCCGATACCTTTCAGGGGATCCTCTCCCCGGGCTTGAAAGCCTCGCTGAGAGCGCTCGGCGCTTCGCGCTGGAAACCCCCCCAGCTTGAGCAACCGCGCGGTACCTTACTTCGGGGGTTCGGGGGCTTCGCTGACCGCGTCCACGATTCCCGAAAGCGAGTCCTGATGCGACTCGAACCAGGCATCCCATCGTCGGACCCGAGCCGCCAGGTCATCCCGCTCGGCTTCGGTTTCCTCGAAAACACCGTAAAGCTTGGTCAACCGTTCACGTTCTTCCTCAAGCTCGTCCTCCAAGCGCTGGACGGTCTCCTCTAAATCCCCCCGATCGGAAAGCTCCTCGACCGTCGCCTCTTTCTCGCTCAACTCTTCCCGCAGGCGCCCGTTCTCCTCTTGAGCTTGCCGCAAGGCTCGGCGCTCGTTCTCGAGCTCATCCTCAAGCTCTCGGGCTCGCTCCTGAGCCTCTTCCGCCTTCCGAAGCGCGGTCGCCCGATCCTCGGTGGCTTGCTCAAGCTCTCGCTCTTGCTCTTTGTACACGTCCCAGAGCTTCTCCAATCGCTCTTGCTCGGTCAAGAGCTCTTCTTCGGCTTGTTTGGTCCGTTCACGAGCACGCTCGGCTTCCTCTGCGACCTCAGCCACTTGAAGCTCAAGCTCGTTGATCATGCTCGTGATCTCTTCAAGGTAGGAAACGTCGAGGACGCTCCGAAGACGCTCCAAGGACTCGGCATCGGCTTGCACCTGATCCTCGATGTCCTCTAACGCGTCTTGCACATGATCCAAGCGGTTCTTCAGATCCTTGCTAGGTTCGCTGGACCTGACCGCAGAAGCACCCGTGGACGGCGTCTCGTCAGCCATAGGCATGGGTCCCAACGCTCATGAGGTATAAAGAATCGTGCGCTCGACGACCCCCAGTGACAGGGATTCCCTAACGAAGGCAACTGAACGCCTCAGGAACCCCATGATTTAAATACGTCAGATGGTAACACTCGCGCGTCCCCTGGACCTGGCTCTTCAAGCTGGATCTGGATGGATGTGACTAGGATGACCACGGACGTAGAAATTCTCCCGATAGGCGGCTACAACGAGTTTGGCCGCAACATGACAGCAGTACGATACGGCAACGAAGCCGTCATCTTCGATATGGGTATCAACCTCGACCGGATCCTCATCCATGAGGACGCCGTGTTCGAGAGCCTCGCCCCGGACACCTTGTGGGATATGGGCGCGATCCCTGACGACCGCGTGATGGCCGACTTCGATGCCGAAGTCAAAGCCATCGTGCT
Source organism: Thermoplasmata archaeon (assembly GCA_003561665.1). Classification (GTDB taxonomy): domain Archaea; phylum Thermoplasmatota; class SW-10-69-26; order SW-10-69-26; family SW-10-69-26; genus PWVY01. Next base: position 7,023 of record PWVY01000202.1, on the reverse strand, counting down.
CGGTCACGGACACCTTGACCACGTGGGCGCTGTGCGTAAACTAGCGCGCAAGTACGATTGCCCCGTCATCGGTACCCCGTTCACGATTAAGCTCATCGAGCACATGCGTGACGACAACCGCGGAGGTGAGAACGAGATCCCCAACCGGCTCGTTTCCATGAACAGTGGAAGCCAGCGGGACTTGAGCGGTGACCTCACGCTCGAGTTCGTGCACATGACGCACAGCATCGTGCAAACCACGCTCCCTGTCCTCCATACCCCCCGTGGAGCGATTTGTTACGCGCTCGACTTCAAGATGGACAACTTCCCCGTCATCGGGTCTCCCCCGGACTACGATCGTCTGCGCGAGATCGGGATGGAAGGCGTGCTCGCCCTCATCACCGAATCCACGAACGCGCACGAGGAAACCAAAACCCCCAGCGAGACCATCGCACGGGACCTCCTCAAAGACCACTTGCTTGGCCTCGAGAACGAACGCGCTGGCCTCTTGGTCACCACGTTCTCATCACACACGCAACGCATCAAGAGCATCATCGAGTTCGCCGAAGAACTTGACCGAGAGGTCTGCTTGATGGGACGATCGCTCTCGAAATACACCAAGGTCGCAGAGGAAGTTGGCCTCCTCAAGATCCCCGACTACGTGTCCACCTACGGGTACGGGCGCGAGATCAACAGGAAGCTCAAAGAGATCATGGAGGAAGGCAAAGAGAACTACCTCTGCTGCGTGACCGGGCACCAAGGCGAACAGTACGCCCTTCTCACACGCATGGCCCGCGACGAAACACCCTACAAGATCGAAGCCGATGACCAAGTCATCTTCAGCGCTCGAACCATCCCCAACCCCAACAACGAAGCGCAACGCTACACGCTGGAAGAGAAACTCCGGATGAAAGGCGCCCGCATCATCAAAGGTGCCCACGTCAGCGGTCACGCCGCGCGCGAGGACCACCGAGAACTGCTGGGCATGCTAGAACCCGAACACATCTTCCCCGCCCACGGCGACATCGAGCACCAATCCAGCATGGCCGAACTCGCCGAATTCCACGGATGGGACATCGGCGAAACCTGCCACATCCTACGGAACGGTCAACCCAAGAAGCTGTAAGGGGCGTGACCCCATCCTTCCCACGCGAGCCAGGAACGAAGCCGAACGCCTTCGTAAAGAGATCCAACAGGCAACCGCGCGCATCCAGGAGCCCCCCTTACGCGAGGCAGCCCAGCGCTACCCCAACGCAGGCGGCAAGCTGCTCCGACCCGTTCTCTCCGTGCTCAGTTGCGAAGCAGCCGGCGGGAGGGGTCAAGACGCCGACCCCGTCGCGGTGAGCATGGAACTGTTGCACACGTTCAGCCTCGTCCACGACGACCTGATGGACCAGGACGCCACGCGCCGGGGGACCAGCACCATTCACGAAGCCTACGACGATGCAGCAGCCATCCTCGCAGGGGATGTCCTCTTCGCTCTCGCGTTCGAAACCCTCGACGAGCTTCCCCCTTCCTCGACCACGGCGCGCATCGCGATGGACCTTGCAAGGACCGCTCGATGTTTGTGCGAAGGTCAACACCTGGACATGGCGTACGAAGATGCCTGGCCCACGGTTGACGAGTACGAGACGATGATCGAGAAGAAAACGGCGGAACTCTTCGCAAGCGCCTGCCGTAACGGGGCTCGGGTCGCGGAGGATCAAGGATCCATCACGAAGAATCTGGGCCGGTTCGGCCTCGCCCTAGGGATGGCGTTCCAGATCCAGGACGACATCTTGGACCTCGATGGGAACGAAGAAGCGTTAGGGAAGCCCGTGGGGTCCGACATCCGCGCGGGTAAGAAAACGCATCCGATCCTGGTCGCGCGCGAGCAAGCCTCCGCCGAGGACCGCCAACGCCTTGAGGACATCCTCGATGGGGAACCCTCCCCCTCCGAGGTGGCGTGGGTCATCGACCTCGTCGAGACGACAGGATCGATCGACGCATCCCGGGATGGGGCAGCCCAAGCGTTCCAAAAAGCACGCTCACACCTGGAGGATGTTCCCGAATCTCCCGCGCTTGATGACCTCGAAGCCCTTCTGAACTGGCTTGTCGACCGGGACCGCTGAAGCGCTGCTAGCAACGCACCAACCTTTTCCCTTAGGGTTGCTTGACGAGGATTGATGTGGGCTGCGGGGATCTTGCAGACGGGTACCGACATCCTGCCGCTCACCCCCGAGATCCTTCTGATCTTCGGCATCGTCCTTGTCGCTCTGGCTCTTTTCATCCTCGAACCATGGCCCATCGACGTGACGGCCATCGGCGTGATGGTGACGCTCATCATCCTGGAACCCTGGACGCGCGTGGACGCGGCCACGGGCATCGGCGGGTTCTCCAGTACGGCTACGGTCACGGTCCTGGCCATGTTCGTGCTCAGCGAAGGCATCCGCCGCACGGGCGCGGTTCATCGGGTGGGCTCTTGGGTGGCTGATCGATTCGGGGACAACCCCTTCAAGCAGCTCTTGTCCGTGCTGGGCCTCTCCGGGGGCACAGCGGGGTTCATCAACAACACGCCGGTCGTGGCCATCATGATCCCCATGGTGAGCCAGATCTCGAGGAAAACGGGGATCTCGCCGTCCAAGCTTTTGATGCCGGTCTCGTTCGCGGCTATGATGGGGGGCATGCTGACCCTCATCGGGACATCCACGAACCTGCTCGCATCGGATCTCTCTGGTCGCTTGATCGACCGGCCGTTCACCATGTTCGAGTTCACGCAACTGGGCATCGTCGTCCTGCTCACGGGGATCGTGTACCTGGCCACGGTGGGCCGCTTGCTTGTTCCCGAGCGTATCAAGCTCACCGACGAACTCGTGGAGGGCTTCGAGATGGGGGAGTACCTCACAGAGGTGGAGGTCCTCCCAGGGTCCCCGTTGGTCGATAGGACGGTCGAGGTGGCCCTGAAAGGGATGGATGTTGACGCGGACATCGTGCAGCTTGTACGAGCTGGGGAGGCTTTCGTGGAGCCTTTGGGGCAAAAGGAAATCCGAGAGGGGGATACCTTGCTCGTGCGGACCACGCCGGAGAGCATGGTCACGTTCATCGAGGAGGACGGTGTGGCTGTCCCTGGGGAGGCGGTCACGGACGAGAACTTACAAGCGGAGACGCCGGCGCGTCCTGAGGAGGAGCTTCACCTCGTGGAGGTCGTGATCAGCCCCGAGGCGCCGCTGGTGGGAGGCACCCTTCGCTCGTTGAACTTCCGCGGCCGGTACAACGCGAGCGTTTTGGCCATCCGGCGCGGCGCGGATGTGCGGCATGCCCGGTTGGACGAGTTCCGGCTTCGAGGAGGGGACACGCTCCTGTTGCATGCGACCGAGAGCGTGGTGCAGCGTTTCGTCGACGACCGTGATTTCATCGTGGTCCAACAGGTCCAGCGGCCTGAGTTTCGCGCTGGGCGCCTTCCCGTGGCGGTGGGCATCATCGCGGCCGTTGTCGCGTTGGCTGCGTTCGAGGTGTTAGACATCGTCGTGGCGGCCCTTGCGGGCCTTGTTGTGATGATCCTGACGGGTTGCGTGAAATCGAAGGAAGCGTACGCGTCGGTGGATTGGAGCGTCATCTTCGTCCTTGCGGGGCTGATCCCGTTGGGCGTGGCCATGGAGCGTACCGGGACGGCCGCGTGGCTTGCCAGCGTGATCGCGCACTACGGGGAAGGGCTAACGCCGTTGCTCGTGCTGGGCATCTTCTACCTGTTCACGGCCTTGTTGACGGAGGTGTTGAGCAACAACGCGAGCGTGGTGCTCTTGATCCCTGTGGCCATCGACACCGCTCATGCGGTAGGAGGCGACCCGTTCTCGTTCATCCTTGCCGTCACCTTCGCCGCTAGCACCGCCATGTTGACGCCCATCGGGTACCAAACAAACCTCATGGTCTACGGTCCGGGCGGGTATCGCTTCTCGGACTTCTTCCGCGTCGGCGCGCCCTTGCAAGCGGTGCTCGTGGTTGTGACGACCCTCGGCATCGCGTTCTTCTGGGGGGTATAAGTCGCTACCCCCCCAAACGAACCGGCCACCGCCCCGCGTGGTAAGATTCTACCTCGGAACGAAGCATGCCCCAGGGCCGAACGCCCTCCGTGATCGTCTCCTTGACCGGGTTCGCCTCCCATATCAACGCAGCCCCAACGCTCCTCGCACACACCTCCAATGCCTCTAACGAATACCCTCCCTCCAGCACGGCGCCCGTCGCCGCGATCTCCCTTAACCCCGCAACGGCCTCATAGAACGTATCCGCCACCAGATCCAGCCCACCGATCGGATCCTCCCGGTGCGCATCGAACCCCGCGCTCACCAAGATGACATCCGGACTAAAGGCCTCCACGACGGGAACCACAACCCGATCGACCAGCTCCAACCACCCTGCATGCCCCGTCCCCGACGGCACCGGCAAGTTCACCGTGTACCCTTCCCCCGGACCCCGCCCTATCTCGTGCGCATGCCCCGTGCCCGGATAGAACGGGGATTGATGCAAACTCACGAACAAGACATCGTCCCGCTCATAGAACACATCCTGCGTCCCGTTCCCATGATGAACATCAACATCCACGATAGCAACCCGGCGGCCCTCGCGCGCCAATGCATCCGCCGCGAGGGCAACGTTGCTGAAAAGGCAGAACCCCATCGCTCGTGACCTTGTCGCGTGATGGCCGGGGGGACGCGCCAGGCTAAAGGCCGGGTCCCCATCGGCCGTCAGGCGAGCGGTATCGATCGCCGCTCCTCCTGCCGCCCTGGAAGCCTCCCAGCTTTCAGGGCGCGCGTACGTGTCAGAATCCAACCACTCCCCGCGATCGCAGGCCGCTTCCACTCGCCGCACATGATCCGTTGTGTGCACACGGAGAAGGGAATCACGGTCCACGGGCCTGGCCTCTACGAACGTAGCCTTAAGGGCTTCAAGCCCTTGCCTCGCTGCGGGGATACGATCCGGGCGTTCCACGTGCGGGCCAGCCTTTGACCCTGGGACATCGTGTCTCAAGCACGAGGGGTGGGAGACAACCTTGAGCATGCCAACCCCCCGAACCCGAGCAGGGCGGTAAGCGTTTGCGGGCCTGATCGCTCGCCGGCCTCCAGGGGTAGCCGGGCGAACGCTTATATTCAGGGCCCTCTTCCCGAGGCAACAGCCCCGAGGTTGCTCGGTGCTCTGCCATGGAGCACGTGAGGGAATTCGGGGGAAAACACCCCATTGAGGGATTCGACATGGCTCAAAGCGCACGCATCTCCCTGGCCGGTATCGACCACGTCAAGCTCGAAGAAGTCTGCGGACAGATCAAGCAAATCGCCGAACGGACCGGCGTTGCTCTCCGCGGGCCTGTTCCTTTGCCCACGCAACGGTTAACCGTTCCCACTCGGAAAGCCCCGGATGGGGAAGGTTCCGAGACATGGGATCATTGGGAGATGCGCGTTCACAAGCGACTTATCGACATCGATGCGGACGAGCGAGCGCTTCGCCAACTGATGCGCATCCAAGTTCCGGACAACGTGAACATCGAGATCATGCTCCGTCAGTGAGTCTGACCCCTGCACGTTCCAGGGCGCTTTCTCTTTGCGCGTTTCAGGTACCAACGCTGAAGCCATCCAGGATAGCTCGCAGCTTGGCCCTTGCGCTGAGGACCGCGGTGTGACTGGTGGCCGGGTTGCTGGGGCTTGGATTGCTGGCGACCTTGCATCGGACATCTACGTAGGGAGAGGTGATGTGCACCTCGTGCGTGTTCCGGTCCAACGAGGGATCCGCGATCAGGCGAACCGTCGGGGGTATGCCGGCCAGCAGGAGGCTTACGGCCACGTTCACGTTCTTGGGGAATTTCTTGACGGCGTCATGCGCTGAGCCGCGGAAGATCTCTCCTTCTTGATCTGGGGATACGCCGCTGAGGCTTCCTGGAGGCTTGCGTGTGGTCAACGTGACTTCCGCGTCGGGGTCCAGCGCGAGGGCTTTCACGCCGTCCACGGCGGCGATGCCTCCTGAGGGGATATGACAGATTGCGCCGGTTCGTTCCGTTGCTTCTCTCGCCGCATCCAGGAGGGTTGGATCCGCGAAGGCGCCGGTGGTGAGCACGAGGGCATCGATGCCTGCATCGAGCGCTTCCAGAACGGGTCCCCGAACAACGTCTTGGGTGGCAGCTTCAATGACGAGGTCGACCTCATCGAGGCTTTCGTCCGCGTTCACGGCTGTGCCGCCCATGCGCTCGGCGAGTCCCTGGGCTTTCTCTTGGTCTCTGTCCGCGATCTCTAGCGTGGCTTCGAGCTCGTTTGCTTCTTCTGCCAGGGCGGTGCCGATGTTCCCGGCCCCGATGAGGCGTATGCGCATCTTGGCTTCCTATCCGTGAGGTTGGTTTCAACGTTTCTCTGCCCTGGGCATCGCGCTTGGAACCCGGAACCTTCAAACAACGACACGCGATGCCATGCCGGGATGCCTTGGCGAAGGGATACGGTGGCTCCCGTCCTCGCCGCGGTGGCGTTGTTCGTGGCGATGATATCGCTTGTTGCGCCTTGGTGGATCCACGAGGAGGCGGGGGATGAAGCCGTGGCAACGCCTCTTGGAGCTGCCGAGATGGCTCCGGAGCGAATTTCGGAGGCGGGCCTTGTTGGGGCAGGCGTGATCGTGCTAGCGGGGATATTCGCGCTTGCGGGGTCTCTTGGTGTCGAGGTTTGGTCTTTCCGGCGGGATCGGCAGCCTCCTCTTGTGGCGGCGTGGATGAACATCGCTGGGGGTTCGTTGCTGCTGGTGGGGGGGTTGGTGGCTGTGATCGTGTGGCCGGTTGAGCCGTTCACGTTCTGGTCGTCGGTGGGGGGTGTGGAGGCTCGGGCGGGGTTGGGTTGGTTTTTGTGTTTGATCGCGGGGGGTATCGGGAGCGTTGGTGGGCTTTTGAACGGGGCGTTGTTGATGCGTGCTTCGAGGGGGGAAGGGCTTTCCTTTGAGGCTCGGTGAGGGGGTGTGATGTTGGAGGATCGCCTTGGCTTGTGGTTGGAGGAGGATGCGGTGGGGGAGGATGTGACCTCGTTGGGTGTGGTACCGGAG
>PWVY01000166.1 GCA_003561665.1 Thermoplasmata archaeon | reverse complement strand
CGCCGAGATCCCCATCCCCGACGACGCCGCCGCCATCGCCCCCCTCGACGCTGAAACCCTCCACGATGTCACAACGCTCGAAACCCCCACCACCGACGAAAACCCCGACGAGGGACAAGCACCCCAAGCCATCCCAGAAGTCCAAGCCGAACCCCTCGACGAACCCCCCACCGACGACCCCCTCGACATCCCAGAACTCAACCACGAACAAGAACCCCACACCGACGACCCCCTTGCCCCCCTCGACGAAGCCACCCAACACCAACCCCAACACACCCCCCTAACCGCAGCCGAAACCCTCAACGATCCAACCCTCAACGGGCTTCTCAACGCCCTCGAACACACCGCTGGCCTCACCCCCCCAAGCCCCCAGGCAAGCCTCCACGACCCAGAGGAACGCGAGGAGACGTAACCCATGTCCCTGTCGACCTTCCAACAAACCAGCTACCGCATCCTCGGCGCGTTCACCAACCGCCACCTTGAGCCCGAGGACCTCTCCGAGACCCTGCAAGAAGCCCGCATCCCCGTCCGTAGCGAAGCCTACGTCGCCACCGCCCTCGCCGCCACCCTCATCGCCCTCCTCGCCAACACCCTCATCGCCGCCTTCGCCGCCTTCGTCCTCCTCCCAGGCCTTGGCGTCCCCACCACGCACCCCCTCGCGCTGGCCGGCCTCATCGCCACCCCCATCCTCCTCACCCTCACCGTGTACCTCATCCTCATCACGAGCCCGAAAAGCAAAGCACGCTCCCGCGGCAAAGACATCGACGAGCACCTCCCCTACGCACTCAACTACATCAGCGCCATGGCCAGCGCCGGCGTCCCCATCCGCGAGATCTTCCAAAGCCTCGCCGGGCAAACCATGTACGGCGAAGTCGCCAACGAAGCCCGCGCCATCGCCAAAGACATGCACCTTGGCATCGACGGACGCCACGCCCTCGAACGCGCAAGCCAACGCACCCCCAGCGAGAACCTCTCCCAAGTGATGCAAGGCGCCATCACGACCCTCACCAGCGGCGGCAACCTCCAAAGCTACTTCTCCAGCAAAGCCGAACGATACGCCTTCCAGAACCGGCAAGATCAGAAACAGTTCGTCGAAGTCATGGGCCTCATGGCCGAAACGTACGTCACGGCCGCCGTCGCAGGGCCCCTCTTCCTGATCGTCATGATGGCCATCATGGCCATGCTCGGCGGAGGCGATCCCACCATCCTCCAGATGATCGTGTACCTTGTGCTCCCCGTCGCCAACCTCGGCTTCGCGTACGGGCTAGCCGCCATGACCCCCGAGGTGTGAACCCATGAACCGACAAACCCTCAACAAGATCGCCATCGCCGCGGCCATCACCACGATCCTGGCCAGCCTCGTCAGCGCGATCCCCCTCCTCCCAACCACCGTTCAAGCCTTCCTCGCCGTGATAGGGTTCGCAGCGCTTGCTGCCGCCATCCACACCGTGCGCCCCCGCCCGCAACAAGCAAGCGAAGAAGAGAGCACGGTCGCGCATCTCCTTGGCGCCACCACCGCCATCCTCGCTGCAGCCTTGGGCCTTCTCCTCATCGCCGCTACCGTCGGGCGCATCGCGGATGTCACATACATCGGGCACACGCCCTTCTTCATCACGCAGAACTTCACCCTCTTCACCGGTCCTTTCCTTAGCCTTCTAGCCTGCGGCGTGCTCCTTGCAGTAACGGGGCGGTTGCAGGCGAGCGCAGACGTCACGCCTGGGCGTCGAGCGTCCACGCTTCTGACGCTCTCACTGATCGCGCTCGTAGCGATCCTCTTCGCGAGTGGTCTGGCAGGCGATGCTTGGCAGGCCCCCTACGTGATCGGGTTAGGCGGCGTGTTGGCCTGGTTCGATGCGACGCGGTTAGCAGGGCTTCCTACGTTGAGCCAGGCGGGCCATTGGTTGCAGCGGGCGGAGACGCGAGAGAGCCGCTGGTTGGTGCGCGCGTTGGCGCGTGGCGGGAACGGGACCGTGTTGGGTCTTGGGGTTGTGGGCGTTGTCTTGTTCGCGCTGGGCTTGACCAAATGGGGTTTGGTCGTTCAGGGCTTGGCGGCGGTGTTGTTGACGTTGACGACGCATGCGGCGTCAGGGTTGACGAAGAGCTTGCCGGCGGAGTTTAGCGATGGGCTCGAGGGGATCTCTGAGGAGCAGGGTCGTCTGCGGTTGTTGGCGTTGGGTCCGTTGGCTGTGGCGGGGTTGGCGTTGTTGTTCACGGCGTTGGGCGTGGTGGCGTTGTTGCGTCCGGGGTCGTTGATGGTGGTGTTGGAGGTTGCGTTGCCGGCGACGGGTGCGGCGGTGGCGGTGTTGGCGGGGGTGAACCTTGCGCGGGCTCGGTTGCCGTCGTTCGAGCGTGAGGGGGCGGTTCGGCCTGCGGTGGCGACTGTGATGGCGGGCGTGTTGGCGGCGAGTTTGTTCTTCTCGTTGTTGGTGGAGCTTGGCGTGATGGTGGGGGCGGTGACGGAGATGGGGTTGGGGTTGTTGTTCCATTACACGGCCGTGTTGGGTGTGAGCGTGTTCGTGCTTGCACAGGGGCTTTACCCGATTCCGGGGATGGGTCGTGAGAAGAAGGAGGAGGATGGGGAGGCGTTTGCTTCGGATGAGGAGGTGGGGTTGGAGCGGTCGTTGATGATCGTGTATGCGGCCAGTGGGTTGTTCTTGGTGGGCGCGATTGGGTTGTTGGCGATGGTGATGTTGGGGCAGTTGGAGGTGGCGTTGCCGGAGTCGGGGGAGGGTCGTAACGCGGCGTTCTTGGCGACGATCGGGACGGGCGTTGTGTTGCTTTTAGGGTTGGCGGTGGTGTTCTTCCGGTCCAGGCAGTTGGAAACGCCGCACATGGAGGAGGAGGTTTCTTTCGAGCGGGATTACACGAGCGAGGAGGTTCTTCGGTTGACGGTGCTGGGGGTTTCGGGCACGTTGGCGTTCGTATTGGGCGTGATCGGTGTGCTCGTGTACATGGGGCATTTGGAGGCGTTGGCGGGGTTCACGTTGGAGCAGCGGTACGCGACGGATTTCTGGGTGTTCGCGGTGTTGATCGGTATCGGCCCGGCGGGGTATTTGCACAACCGGGAGCGCAAGCGTCGCTCGGCCATCAACGCGCGCTTGCCGGAGTTCCTTCGTGACTTGGCGGAAAGCCAGCGCACGGGCATGACGCTGACGCAAGCGGTGATCACGGCTTCGAAGGGGAACTATGGCGCGTTGACGCCGGAAATCAAGAAGATGGCGGCGCAGATCGAGTGGGGTGTGAGTTTCGATCGTGCGTTGACCTCGTTCGCGGAGCGTGTGGAGACCCCGTTGGTGAAGCGTTCGGCGAGCTTGGTCATCGAAGCGTCGAACAGCGGGGGGGATGTGATCGATGTGCTGGAGGCGGCGTCGGAGGATGCGCGGGAGATCCAGCAGATCTCGCATGAGCGTAAAAGCGGGATGCAGATCTACGTGATGATCATCTACATCGCGTTCTTGGTGTTCATCGGCGTCATCGGGGTGTTGACGGCGAAGTTCATGCCGGAGGTCGCGGACGCGGTGGGGGGTGCAAGCGGTGTGACGGTGGGCAGCATGGAGTTCGAGGAGTTCGACATGCAGGTTTTCCAGACGCTGTTCTTCCATGCGGCCATCGTTCAGGGCCTTGGTGGTGGCTTCGTGGCTGGCAGCATGGAGGAAGGGCGACCCTCGGCCGGGCTCAAGCATGCCTTCGCCATGGTGATCATCG
>PWVY01000299.1 GCA_003561665.1 Thermoplasmata archaeon | reverse complement strand
CCAACCCGAAGGAGATGCTCCTTGAGCCTCGAACGAGGGGCATGGGCTGGAGAGAAGAGGATGAACCGAACGCAATCTTCCCGAAAAGGTGACGGCACACCCGCGAACGGGCCACGGTCTCCCGTTGGTGACAACGCAGGGGACGATCCGAAGAAGATCCTCGTCCTCGCCTCGACCCTAAACCTCACCCATCGTCTTGGTTGCACCCCCCAATGGTGGCAACTGCTCAAAGCCTTCCGAGAACAAGGCCACGAGGTCATCGCCATCCCCTACCTAGGCGATCCCGTCGAGAGCCCCTGGTGGCGCACCCACGAGAACCCGCTCAGTCTAGAATCCAAGATCATGAACCGGGTGACCGAGAGCAACAGCGACCACATCGCGGGCCGCCAAGGCCTCTCCAAGCGCGTCAGCCAAACCCTCATCAAACACCACGTACGCCCCGCCTGGTTCAAACACCTCACCAACGTCCTCGACACGGAACACCAAGACGCCCCCGTCGACCTCGTTCTCATGCTCAACATCCCGCTCAACCACATCAACGGGTTATCCACCCACATCCGGGATGAATACGGCGTACGCGTCGCCTACTGGGACGGGGACTTGCCCACGATCCTCCCTGAGTTCGCCCAGGAACGCGGCTTCAAATTCGACTACTACGAAGGCGCCCAACTCGACGAATACGACGCCTTCTTCAGCAACAGCAAAGGCGCCATCCCCGCTCTCCAACAACGCGGTGCCCAGAACGTTCATCCCCTCTACTGGGCCGTGGACCCCCACCTCTTCCACCCCCTCGACATCCAGGAAGACACCGACGTCGCATTCTACGGCCACGGCGACGAGATGCGGGAAGAATGGCTCAACAACCTCATCACCGAGCCCAGCCAACGCATGCCCCATCGACGCTTCGTCGTCGCAGGCAAAAACTTCACGATCGACCTCGGCGACGTTCACCGCGAAGGCGTGATCCCTTACTCTGCGTACGATCGGTTCGTCAGCCGCGCAAAGATCAACGTGAACGCCACACGCACAAGCCACGCCAACGTGTACGCCTCTGCGACCACGCGCCCCTTCGAACTCGCCGCCTACGGTGCATGCATCGTAAGCCAACCCACAAAAGGCATCGAAGAATGGTTCACACCCGACGAAGACCTCGTCGTGGTCGAATCCTCCCAAGAAGCCCAAGACGCCTACGAGCAGCTCCTCGACGACCCGAACGAACGACGACGCCTCGGCGAGAACGCCAGGTCCACAATCCTCGAAGAGCACACCTTCCACCACCGGGCACACCGGATCCTCAAAAAACTACCCTAGGAGGACCCTCGATGCAAGAAAACGATACAAACCCCAGGCCAACCAAGATAGGGTACATCGCCTCCGCTGGAGGCCACCTCACGGAGCTTGACCAAATCAGAACCTCCCTCGAGAGCTTCCCCTCGTTCCTTGTCACGTACGACAGCGCGAAGATCCGAGGCCTCGACGAACCCACGTACTATTTCCCCGACACCGGCGCCTCCCCAACCAAACTCGTCACGCGCCTCCCAAACATGAAAAAAATCCTCCAACACGAAGACCCGGATCTTCTCATCACCACGGGCGCTGAGCTTGCCATCCCCTTCATCCTCATCGCAAAGCTCCGCGAGATCCGAACCATCTTCATCGAAAGCCTCTGCCGCATCGACGAACCCTCCGTGACCGGAGCCATCTGCTACCACTTCGCCGACGAGTTCTACGTTCAATGGAGAAACCTCCTCGACGTGTACGGTCACAAAGCCACCTACAGGGGGCAGGTGGTATGATCTTCGTGACCGTAGGCACCCACCCTGTCGGGTTCCAACGCCTGCTCAACTACACCCCTCGCATCGCGGATGCCCTCGAAGAGGCCATCATCACGCAAGCCGGCAACACCCCATACCTTCCCCCACACGAAGCCATCACGCACCACCGCACCATCGAATCCGACGACCGCATGCAACAGTTCATCCAACAAGCCCGATGGGTCGTCGGCCACGCCGGCGCTGGCACCATCCTCACCAGCATCCGCAACGGCGCAAACCTCGTCTGCGTTCCCCGCGAACACCAACGGAACGAACACATCGACAACCACCAAGAACAAACCGCCCAGAAATTCCAAAAAAACGGGTTCATCGACGTCGCGCGGGACCCCGACACGCTCATCTCCATCCTCCAACGCGACCCCGCCCCCGCTCCCACCCCCCCCCCTGGCCGCCTTGTCCAACACCTCCAAGACTCCATCGCCACCCATGAACCCACCTGAGGAGGGAACCATGACGTACAGCCTCATCACGCCCCTACGCAACGAAGCCCACAACATGACCCAACTCTACGAGGCCGTCACGCAGCAAACCCTTCCCCCTGAACGCTGGGTCCTCATCGACTCCGGATCCACCGACGCCACCCCCCGCATAGCGAACCGCTGGGCCCAAGAACACGACCCAATCGAAACCATCACCCAAACCCGCTTCCACGACGACGGCCACACGCACGAGAACTTCGCCCTCGCCATCAACACCGGCCTCCAACACCTCCTCCAAACCACCAACTCGTCACCCTCCTACATAGGGAAAACCGACGCGCCCATCCAGCTCTCACCGGACTACTTCGAAACCCTCCTCACGACCCTCGAAGAAGACCCCCGCGCACCGTTCGCCTGCGGCATCCAAACCGTCCAAACCCCCCAAGGCACCCAACGCAAAGGCCGCGAAGGCCAACCCGAAAGCCTCGACGTCAACGACATCCGCCTTTACCGATCCACGTTCCTCGAAACCATGGGCGGATACCCCCTCACACCCGCCCCCGACGCCGTCCTCCACATCCACGCCCGCAACCAACAGACCCCACCCCGCGTCGTCCAACAAGCCCGGTTCACCAAAACGCGCCCCGATGGATCCAAAACCGGACGATGGGCCGGGCAACGAGCCAAAGGACGATACATGTACCAGCTCGGCTACCATCCCCTTCTCGCGCTCGGCAACGCGGCCTACGTCGCACTCCACGACCCCCCCCACACCCAGTGGGCTCCGATGATGTGGGGATACGCGAAAGCATGGGCCCAACGAGCCGACCGCATCGACGACGCGACCGTCCGCCGCTACTACGGGCACGAACGCCTCAAAGAAGTCACCCACGAGTTCCTCGCAAGGGAAAAAGCGGAGCCTCACCAATGAGCCAAGACCGCCTCGCCTGGACCCTCCTAGGCGCCAGCCTCGTCGGATGCACCATCGCCGCATACCTCACCCTCTTCGCCGGTTTCAACAAAGCCCACATCCCCATCGCCATTGGCGCCGGCTCCCTCGCAGGAGCCCTCGCAGGCTTCTGCCTCCACCAACACGCCCCTTCCCCCACGACGGCAAAACCTACCCACCAACGCGCATCCCGCCTGACCCGACCCGCCTGTTTGACCCTCGCCGGCGCCCTCATCACCGCCGCGTTGCTCCTCTTCCACCGCTCCCCATCCCCCACGCTTGACCCCACCGTCCTCCTCCTCCTTACGGCCGCGGGAACCCTCACCGTCGCCTGGTGGCTACTTGACCCGAACGCGAAGGGAACCCCCAGCATGGTCCTCGCCGCTGTCCTCACCGTCGCCGCCTTCTCGTACGTCATCACGCATCGCTTCCCTGGCCCTTCAGGGAACGACGTAGGTTTCCACCTCGACACCCTCGCTGCGTTCGAAACCGGCCCGTTCCCCGTCACGCCCGATG
>PWVY01000142.1 GCA_003561665.1 Thermoplasmata archaeon | reverse complement strand
TCCTCAAGCACGTCCTGAACGTAACCTACGACGAGGGGGGGAGATTTGAGTTTCTCCATCTCAGAGCGAAGGTGTTTGATCTCGCGCTCGAGCCGTTTGCGATCGTTCAGGGATTCCCTGAAATCGCTCTCGATTTCGCGCTTTTGGTCGCGAAGCTGGGAGTTTCGAGCCTCGAGGTTCTTCAAGCGTTCCGCGAGGTACTCTTTGTAGTCGTCCCAATCGGATGGATCAAGGTCGAGATCATCGCTCATAGGGGGTGCACGCCTCCAGGTTTCATCTTGGGTTTAAAGGCTTTGTTGTGCAAGAGGAACGCGGTGCTTGGTTCTCTCCAAGACCTCGGGTGGACGGGGAAGGGGGTAACGGGGCCTGAGCCTAGAACCCTTAAGCAACGAGTCGCGTGCCCTGGTTGTATGCCGTGCGAGATGTGCGGGAACGAAGCCCCGTTGAAGACGGCCATCATCGAAGGAACCGAGATGCGGGTCTGTCCTAACTGCCTTGACTTTGGGCATGAGAAAACCACCGCTCCCGAGGTGACCAAGCGCTCGAAGATCGCGAAGGGGGCGCAAAACCGCGCCCAGGCCAAGAAGAAGAAACGCTCCCGGGATGTGTACGAGGATAACCCGGAAGTGCTTGCCGAGGATTACGGCCAGCGCGTGCAGAAGGCACGCCAACAGCAAGACCTCACCGTGGAGGAGCTAAGCAACCAACTCAACGAGAAGCGCAGCCTCATCAGCAAGGTCGAAGCACAAGACCATCACCCCAGCGACGACCTCGTCAAGAAACTTGAGCGCAAGCTCAACATCGAACTCATGGAACAGCCCGAGGCGACCCACCGCGAGAAGGCCGGCGGCGGTGGAGGCAAAAGCGGGCCCGTGACCCTGGGCGATTTGCTCAAGGAAGAGATGGAGAAGGACTAGGTGGCTCGTGCCTGAAGGTTTCAACGAAGCCCAGGATGCACTCCGCGAAGACGGGCTCATCGTCTACCCTACGGATACCCTCTACGGGTTAGGGTGCGATGCGACCAACCCTAGCGCGATTCAGCGATTAAGGGAGACCAAGCGATTCGGGCCGGACCGGGGCGTCAGCGTTCTCTTCGCGACGGTCGATGAAGCCAAAGCATGGACTCGCTGGACCCCCACCGCTCAAGCGCTCGCTGACGCGTTCCTTCCCGGCCCGCTTACCCTCGTCCTTGACGCGCGGGCAGATGCGCCCAAAGGGCTCTTGCCTCCTGAAGGGACGCTTGCGATGCGTCATGTGGGGAACGATCCTGCACGGGCGCTTGCGCGTGTTCGCCCCTTGGTCGCCACGAGCGCGAACAAGCACGGGCAACCCTCGTCCGAGACCATCGAGGATGCACGCCAGGCGTTCGGTGACGAGGTGGATGCGTATGTCAACGCTGGCCGGTTAACGGGGCCTGCGAGCACGGTCGTGGATGCCCGCGATAAACAACCAACGGTTATACGCGAAGGCTCCCTCACCAAGGGCGAGATCCTGGAGGCCGTGAACCGTGGAGGATGACGCGAAGAAAAAATGGTTAGAAGCAGGACGCATCACCGGGCAAGCCCGCGAGATGGGGCGTGACCTCGTCAAGGTGGGCGCCTCGTGGACGGATGTCGCTGAAGCGATCGAAGCCTACATCCGCGACCAGGGAGCCAAACCAGCGTTCCCGGTGAACATCAGCGTCAACGAGGACGCCGCGCACGACACGGCTCGTCCCGGAGATGAGCGCACGTTCCAGGACGGCGACGTGGTCAAACTGGACGTAGGGGCGCACCTGGACGGGTACATCGGGGACACGGCCACGACCGTCCTGCTCGGGGATCAAGGCCAAACGCTTCAGGAAGCCGCCAGGGAAGCCCTCGAGAACGCCATCGACGTGGTCGAACCCGGTGTGAGCGTGGACACCATCGGGGCCACGATCGAGGATACGATGCACGATCACGGATGCAAGCCCATCGCGAACCTCACGGGTCACTTGATCGAGCGCTACGACCAACACGCGGGCTTGAGCATCCCCAACATCCCCCACGGGGATGCCACGCTTGAAGAAGGCATGGTCATCGCGGTGGAGCCCTTCGCCACCGACGGCGCCGGCGGCATCCACGAAGCCGAGGATGGCGGCATTTACAAGCTTGAGAACGTGAAACCCCAGCGGCAAAGGCATGCCCGCCAAGCGATGGAGATCATCGAGCAAGAGCACGACAAGCTCCCCTTCGCCAGCCGCTGGTTGGTGGACGGCGGCGTCGATGAGCGACGGATGCCTCTTGTGATCCGCGCGCTCAAACGGCAAGGATGCATCAAGGCCTACGGTGTGCTCACGGAGAACGAGGACGGGCTCGTTGCGCAAGCTGAGCATACCATGATCGTCACCAAGGACGGCGCAGAGGTCACCACGCGCGCCGACTAGTTTCCTAACGTGTGGGGGGTACAAAGAAGGCCTCGGTGTCGGGTTCGAACGCCTCGATGGTGAGTGTGCTCGCGTCGGATCCCACGTGCAAGTCGACGGGGAACGAGGCGGGTGTGGGGAGCCGTTCGGGTGCTGCGGTTTGTGTGATGAGAACGCCTAAGCGTTCGCCTTCGGGGATGGCGACGTCGAGGGGTTCGAATTCGAGCTTTGCCGTTACGGGTGATTGGGGCGTCACGGGACGTGGGTCTTGGTCGCCATGTGCAACGCGCAAGTCGATCTGCGCGTGTCCCAGGCGCGTGGTGTTTTCATCGTCGAGGCTGAAGAGGAACGCTGCTATGTGACCTTGAGGGCCGTGCGGTGTGAGCGTGGCATGGAGCGTGGGAAGGCCCGCAAAGCGGAGCTCGCTCGTGAGGGGTTCGGTTTGAAACCACGCGCACATATGGCAGGGTAGGTCGAGATGAGGGACGTGGTCTCCTGTGGCTTCGTTGAGGATGCCGCTGGATGCGAAGTTAGCGAAGGTTTGGAGGGAGTCATCGTTAGGGTCGGGTCCGACGTGTTCGGTGCCGCTTGGAGTCTCGGGATGGGATGCGAGGGCTTCGTTGGGAGCAAGGTAGAACGTCGTGGTCGTGGTATTGGTAGGGGGCCAGGTGGGGGCGTTTCGCCAGTGTCCCTGGTTGTCTTGCACTTGCACGGGGGGGCCAATGTCGGTTGTTGTGTCTTGCTTGAGTTCGTGGTCGAGCCAGCGGAGAAGGATCTCGGCCCAGTCCATGCGCGCGTCCGGGAGCATGGAGGAGTCAGGGTATTGGTGACCCCATTGGCCGAGGATGTGCTTGACGAGGATGCCTTGCTCTTCAAGGGTGTTTAGGAAGGGATACACTTGAGATGGGGGAACGCGCCAGTCCTGGAGGCCATGGACGTTGAGGATGGAGCCTTGGTAGTTATCAAGGACTCCTTGGCGGAAGTCTCTTGCATCCCAGTAATGGGCAGGTTGACGCTCGATGGTCGTGGTGGCGATGAGGGAGGCCGTGATCCCTTCCCAAGCGGTGGGGCAGATGGCCCCGTCCACGGCGTGTTCGATGGCGCGGTCGTTCCCGTGGAGGGCCTCGTTGTAAGTGTAGAAGCCGAACGTGTAGAACCCGATGGAGGCAATGCCGGCTCCCAGCCAGTGTACGGTTCCGTTGCGGTACATGAGTTCGAAGGGGTCCGTGATGCCGGCGATGGGGACGATGGTTTTCAGGTGGGGGTTGCCGTTTGCGGCGACCATCCAAGGGGTCGTTCCGTCGTAGGAGATCCCGACCATCCCGACGTTCCCGTTGCTCCAATC
>PWVY01000052.1 GCA_003561665.1 Thermoplasmata archaeon | reverse complement strand
GGCCGTGGTCTTTCGCCACTTGGTCGTTGAGGGCGAGCCCGAAGCGCTTGTGGAGTCGCTCCCAAGTGTCGATGTCGTCGTCGGCTTGGTTGGTTGGCAGGCCTGCTTGATCCCAGGGTCGAAGGGCTTCCCATGGCGTTTGGGGATGGAGGTAGAAGTGGATGCGTTCGGCTTTGACGTCGTTCTCGAGGGTCCATTGGGCCAAACGTTCCGTGGAATCGTTTGGACATAGGAGAACCCCGAGAATCCAGGACGAGGGAGGTTCCCAGGCTTCAAGGTCCTTGAAGTCGAGCCCGACGAGGACACAGTTGCTTTCGATGGCAGCGAGTTCTTCCTCTCGGATATTGATGCATGGTTGTGAGAGGGCGAGAAGGAATCCGGTGGTATCCTTCCAATTCTCGCGGACGATTTGAGACCACTCTTGCCCGCGGTGTACATTCATGCTTCAAGGTCGGCTTTGCCCCTTTCGTAGGCTTGGATGCTCTCCCAATGGGGGACCATCTCATGAAGTCGGAACACGACGTGCTTGCCGAGTTCAGTCAAGCGGTAGGTTCGCTGGTTCTGGTCTAGGTCTACGCCTTGCTGGATGGTGCCTTCGTCTCTGAGTCGGCGAAGGGCTTTCGTTAGGACGTTGTCGTTTCTATCCCCTAGAAGGGGCTTTAGATCAGAGTAGCGCTTGGGTTGTCCAACCAAATCCTCCAGTATACGGCGGTCAAGGGGGGGGTCCTGGTTGAGCAGCCGTAGGGCGAGTTCGTATTCAACGTCGCGGGATGGAAGATCGAACGCTTCAGCCACACATACCGTTCGGTATGTAGATAAATAGATGTTTGCTCTGTTCTGGTCTGGTTCTGGCTGGTTAGGGCCCTTTGGCGACATCGTGGCCTGCTTGGTTGAGGCGTTCGAGGATCTCGTTGACGTGGTCGGGGCCGCGGGTTTCCATCTCGATGCGCACGATCGCGGTTTTGAGGCCGACGTCGAGGCGTCGTCGGTTGTGTTCGACTTCAGTGACGTTGGCGCGTGTGTCGGCGAGGATGGTGAGGACCTCGTTGAGGGTGCCGGGGCGATCGGCGAGGGGGACTTCGATGCTAAGTGAGCGTCCGCTGCGGGTGAGGCCTCGATCGATGATGTTGGCGAGGAGGGTGACGTCGATGTTGCCGCCGCTGATGATGCAGGCGACGGTTTCGTTTCGCACGTTGAGGGTTCCTTCGAGGAGGGCGGCGGGGCCAACGGCTCCGGCGCCTTCGACGACGGTTTTCTCGGTTTCGAGGAGGGTGAGGATGGCGTGAGCGATGGCGTCATCGTCCACGCTGATGACGTCGTCGACGAGGTGTTGTGCGGTGTCGTAGGCGATGGTACCGCAGCTTCGTGTGGCAAGGCCGTCCGCGATGGTGTCGACGGTGTCGAGCGTGACTTTGTTGCCTTTTTGGAGGCTCATGGAGAGGGCGTTGGCGCCTTGGGGTTCGATGCCGATGACGCGCGTGTCGGGGGTTTCGTGTTTGATGGCGGTGGCGATGCCGGCGAGCAGGCCGCCTCCGCCCACGCCGATGAGCACGGTGTCGATGTGGTCGAGTTGGTCGAGGAGTTCGAGGCCGAGCGTGCCTTGCCCGGCGACGACGAGGGGGTCATCGTAGGCGTGCACGAAGGCGTATCCGTGCTTTGTTTCGAGGCTGCGTGCGTGGTCGTAGGCGGCGTTGTAGTTCTCGCCGTGGAGGATGACGTTACCGCCAAGGTCGCGTGTGGCTTGCACTTTGCTGATGGGGGCGTCCTCGGGCATGCAGATGGTGGCGTTGACGTTCTGTTCGCGCGCGGCGAGCGCGACGCCTTGGGCGTGGTTCCCGGCGCTTGCGCAGATCACGCCTGCGTTGGCTTCGTCCTGGGTGAGGTTGGCGATGCGGTTGTAGGCGCCGCGGACTTTGAACGAGCCGGTGTGTTGGAGGTTCTCGAGCTTAAGGAAGATCTCCGCGCCGGTCGCCTTGCTGAGGGCTTCGCCTCTGAGCACGGGGGTTTCCTGGATGATGCCCCGGGTGATCGGGTCTTCCAGGATATCGCGTGCGTTCTCGATCATCTCCGCCGTGACGCGTGGCACGAGGAGGCCAAGCGGGTTAGGATTGAAGAACGCGTCGGCCGGGTGCCTGCCGGGTCAAGCCGTGGCTTGCGTACCGCGGTGAACGCTGGGGAGAGCCTACGAGGCGCGTCCTCCTTGGCCAGGGTATGGATGTTAGCGAGGATTTGATCGGTGGCCTCAACGAGGCGTTGGCTTACGAGTACCAGGCGATCATCATGTACACGACGTACGCGTCGACGGTGAGCGGGATCCACCGTGGCGAGCTTAAGGAGTTCTTCCTCAGCGAGGTGGAGGACGAGCAAAACCACGCGCGTTACGTCGCAGACAAGGTGGACGCGTTGGGGGGAACGCCCACGACGGAACCCAAACCCGTACAAGTGCCATCGGAGCCGCGTAAGATGTTGGAGATCGTTCGCGAAAGCGAGGCTGAAGCCATCGAGCGCTACTCTCGGCTGATGGACACGGCCGAAAAGGAAGGCCAACGAGGCCTCTCAGGGGATTTGCACGAGTTCATCAGCGACGAGACCCGACACATGGAAGAGACGGAGAAGTTCCTACGGGGAACGTGGTAGCCGCTCTCGTCCCGGGCCCCCGTAAACGACCCACAACGAGGGGTGTCGTGTCAATCGGAGCTGTTTAGCTCCACGTTCTTGCCCCATTTCGAGATATACTCCAGGCGAAAGAGGCGCTTGGGGTCCTCGCTCTGCTCGTCTGGTTTCTCATGATCGGGCATGGTTCATATTCCTCCTGCATTGTATAGGAGGGTTCCTTCGCTTGCTCCGAGAAGAGATAGAGCACCGAGCAACGTCCAGAGGGAGGCTTTGAGGCGACTTGAGGTCGTGTCAAGTTGTTCTCTGTTGGTTGCTGCAGCCTGCGCATAGGCTTCGACCATCTCCCCCAAGATGTCCTTTTCTGGTTCCTCGCTGTTTCATGTGGGTAGCTCGAACTCCAGCTTGCCCCCGATCAAGTAGGTCATCGTGATCAGGTACTCGTCGTTCGAATAACCCCTGGCCTTTGCCTTCGCAGCTTGGATCAGGCTGTTGATCCCCTCCAAGATCCCGTTGTCCACCTGGCTTTGAAACCAACTCACCACGCCATCCCAGTGCGTTTTAACGCTCTTGGCGAACGTCTTCACCGGCTCCAACCTTGACCGGAGAGCCCACGAACACCAGGCCTCCAAATACCACTCCGCCCGGTCCGCTGGCTGACGCCACAACTCCCGGAAGGCCTCCTTTAACCGGTAAGCCCGCCCCGTCTTGGGATAGGCATCGGCCAGGGAGTTCACGCGCTGGGCGTCTTCCTCGTCCAAGTCCTCCTGGTTTCGAAGCCACAAATACCGGGTGCGCTTGAGCCCGTCGCGTTGTTTTTGCTCGCTGCGTCGGACCTCGTCCACGGCTTCGTTCAGGTTCTTCATCAGGTGGAACTTGTCGTAGGTGATCTTGGCGTTGTCCAGGTGCTCATCAACGCCTTTCCGGTAGGCAGGGCTCATATCCATGCACACCCGCTTGATCGCCTCCCGGTCCCCGCCATGGTCCTCAAGATCCTTGGCGAAGCGCTCGACGACCGCGCTGTCCCGGTCTGAATCGGCGAACACCACGCGCCTTTCGTCCAGGTCCATGAACACGGAGATGTACGAATGCCGTTTACGCGAGCTGGTCTCGTCGATGCCGATGCTCTCCACGGTGCTGTAATCCGCGTTCTCCCGCGCCTGGTTGACATGGTGCTGGAGGATGCGCCACAACCGCGTATCATGCTCTCCAACCTGGTCAGCGATGGCGTTGACCGGCATGTGCGGGGCCATGCTCATGACCATGGCTTCGAAGAGGAACGTGAACCCACTCTCCGGTCTCGCCCAGGGAACCTCGACCCGGTGGATCCCGCATCCTCCGGGTGCTGAATCGGCCTTGTCCCCGTCCTCGCCTGTTGCGTGTTCGCACTTCACCCGGGGATGCCGAGCGTGTAGGTGGGTTTCGTACTCGAAGAAGTTCAAGTGCCGCCAGGTGGTTTCCTTCGTGTCGTAGGCCGTGCAGTCCCCGGCCCCGCATTCGGGACAGGTGAAGCGAGCGCCGCGTTCGAAGTCCACGTAGATCTCCAGGATCTTGTTGTTATCGTCCAAGCGGATCTGGTCGACGTGCCATGGTTCTTGGATGCCCAGCGCGGTTTCGAAGAGGTCTTTCTGGTTCACGCACGCGCCATGCAGCCGGTGGGGTTGAGGTTATCCCCCAAGCCGTTACCCACACCAAACAGCGAAGAGCCAAAAAACACCATAGAAAATAAATGCATCCATGAATATGCATCCATCGCATAATCAGGGCGGAACGAGGCTCTAAAGCCCATTTCTATCGTCGGTAAACATATTTTTAGTCCATGTTAGATTGACACCCGGCAGGGTTATGAGGGATTTGTTCGATGCAACGTGCAGGCACGGGGTCCACTCCTCAACAGGAGCATCCGGCAAGACTCGGTCACGCGTTTCGTTCGCTCAACCGCCGGGACAACGTGCCCACGCCTTGGCCCCAGTTCCTCTGGGAACCGGGCCGGCCGGGCATTTGCGGCGCACACCCCTTCACGCCCGGCCGGCCCCCTTTCCAACCCACCTCACCCGTACGTTCGATATCTCCTCGAAAGCGAAGGCTTACCGTAGGTTAGACCGTTTACACCGGTGCATGCCTGATCTCGTGGAAGGACAAGCCACCCCGGAAGGGACCCGAAAACGAGCCAACGAAGGCGTGATGGGGGACACGTTCTACCGCGACCACGAAGGCCTCACCGTATCCTCGCTGGGCGCTGGCACGTACCTTGGAAAAACAGACCCCAAGGCAAGGGACGCCTACCAAACCGCGATCCACAACGCCCTCAATGCAGGCATCACGGTCCTCGACACCGCCTCCAACTACCGAGAGCAAGCAAGCGAGCGCGACATCGGTCAAGCGCTCGAAAACGCCGGGAACCGCGAAGGTGCATTCATCGTCACCAAGGGCGGGTTCCTGCACGGAGATGTCGACCGAGGAGCAGGCGTACGACGCATCGTTCGAGAAGTCTACGTCGACGAAGGCCTGCTCGACCCCAAACACGTAGCAGGCGGCTCCCACGCGCTTGCCCCCTCCTTCCTGGAACACGAGATCACCGCCAGCCGCCAGAACCTCGGCATCGAAACGATAGACATCTACCTCGTTCACAACCCCGAGATCCAGCTCGAAGCTGGCATCGAGAGAGAAACGGTCCATGCACGCTTGCAAGAGGCCTTCACAACGCTCGAGAAACAAAGAGCCGAAGGCAACATCGAACACTACGGCATCGCCACATGGGATGGCTTGCGCGTCCCCCCCTCGAACCCCGGCCACATCGGCCTGGAAACGATGATCACGCTCGCCCAACAAGCCCACGAAGCGGTGGGCGCGGGCAACGAGCACGGGTTCCACGGTGTCGAGCTTCCCGTAAACCTCGCCATGCCTGAAGCTCTCACCCACCCCACGCAACCCTGGAAGGGCGAGGACATCCCGTTGCTTGAAGCCGCTCAAGATGCGGGCCTTTTCGTCCTGGCAAGCGCCAGCCTTCTACAAGCGCGCTTGCTGGACAACATCCCGCCCGTCGTGAAAGAGATCCTCAACGTCGAAACCGACGTGCAAGCCGCCCTCCAGTTCGCCCGCTCAGCCCCCGGCGTGACCACGGCCCTCGTCGGCATGGGATCCCCCAAGCACGTCACGGAGAACCTCAACGCGCTTGAAGGCCTCCCCATCGACGAGAAAAACGTCACACGCGTGCTCGAAGCCACCGACGGAACCCCCGTCACGAGCGCACCCCAATGACCTCCCCCGCGACCTTTTAATCCAAAGCAGGGTGCACATCACGTGGCCTCCCTCCCCCGCGCCTTCGTGGACCGCATGGTCGACATCCTAGGCTCACGAGAACGCTTAGACACCCTGCTCGAACGCGAGACCCCACGAGCGGTGCGCGTGAACCGGTTGAAGACGACAACCCAAGAGATCCAAGACCGCTTCCAAGCGCTCGGCTTCCCCCTCCAACCGGTCCCCTGGAGCAACGAAGCCTTCTACGTCGAAGAAGATGAAGACGACGAACGAGCCCTCGGGCACATCTACGAACACCAAGCCGGGCTCGTGTTCGTGCAAACCCCCGTCTCCACGCTCCCCGTCCAAGCCCTCGACCCCCAACCCGGGGACCTCGTCCTCGACCTCTCCGCCGCACCCGGAGGAAAAGCCACCCACATCGCCGAACGACTCCAAGGACAAGGTCTCGTCGTAGCCAACGACGTGCACCCCGGGCGCGTCAACAACCTCATCTCCAACCTCGACCAAGCCGGCGTCACAAACGCCATCGTCACCCGCTACAACGCCTGCCGGCTCACCTGGCCGATCACGTTCGACAAAGTGCTCGTGGATGCCCCCTGCACCACGCTTGGATCCATGCACGAAAGCTGGGACCCCATCGAACGGTACACGATCGACCGAGCCAAAGGGTTCGCCGGCACCCAACGCGCCCTCCTCAAAAGCGCCTTCCACGCCACCCGAGAAGGCGGCACCATCGTCTACGCCACATGCACCCTCGAACCCCTCGAGAACGAAGGCATCGTCTCCTGGTTCCTCGACACCTACCCCGTCGAGATCGACGCCTTCGACCCCGGCATCGGGCACGAAGGACGAACCCACGTTGCCGGAGAAGAACACCACAGCAGCGTCGAACAAGCCCGCATCGTTTACGGAGACGAGGTCGACTCCGAGAGCTTCTTCACTGCCCGCTTCACCAAGATCCAAAACGCTCCCTTCAAGGACCCACGAGGCCCCCAACCTCGCAAAACGAAGATCACCCCCACCGGCAAAGAACCCATCGCGACCCTCCAAGAAACGTACGGCATCGAACACCCCTTCATGGAAACCATGCACACCTTCGAAACCCCCAGCCGATGGTACGGCTTCAACGGTCCAAGCCCCGAACACGCCACCCGCTTTACGCCCGAACGCGCCGGGCTCTACCTCGCCACGCCCGAAGACAAAGGCCCCCGTATGTCCTTCGAAGCAGCCACGCTGCTCGGTCACGACGCAGACGCCACCATCGAACTCACACCCGATCAAGCCCGCGCCTGGCTTGCAGGAAACAGCGTGGACTTCGGCATGGGTCACACCATCCCCGACCGCTTTGCCATCGTCCAATGCCACGGGGAACCCATCGGGTGCGCACGCCCCTTCGGAACACGCCTACCAAGCTACGTGCCCAAACGCAACCGCGTCCCCCAAGACCAACAACTCATCGGCTTCCTCGCAACCGATCAACCGTCGTAAGGCTCGAAATCCTCCGGCAACAGGGCATCCACAGCGGACCGAACATCCTCCCGAACCTCCTCCGGCATCTGACTGACCATCCAGTCCGGATCCGTCAACAACGCCTCGAACCGGTTCGCCCACCGCGCAGCTTTGATGCCCACAAGCACACGATGATCCGCCGTCGCCGTGATCGGCAACACGGAACCCACCTCCAAAGCCCCATCCACCACGACAGGCTTCTCATGGATCTCACCCACCGCCACAAGGTACGGGTTCGCCATCAACGGGGGGATCGGCGCCGCCACATGCTTGACGCCAAACGGTCCCACGTTCGTCACGTGCACCGCCCCCGCGCCCTCCCGGTTGATCCCAAGCAACCCAATCGGGACACGAAGCGTGTGCAACAAGAACTCCAACGACCGAACGATGCCCCGAAGCAACGGCAACGGGGCCCACTTCACAAGGCCATGCCCGATCCGACCGGTCCAATCACGACCCTCCTTGTGCGCAGAAGCATGCTCCGTGATCTCCTCCTGAACCCCCACCAGATCCCTCGTATCCATCTGATCCACACGGCGACCCAACAAACGCCCCTCCTCGTCCGTCATCGTCACCCAAACATCGACCTCTTTCCGATCTCGTAACCGCCACCCGCGCACATCCCGGTTCAAATCTGGATACTCCACGAGCACTTGAGCGGCCGCCTTGGACACGATCGCCGTCGGCGTCACACGAAACCCAACTTTCTCTGCTGCCTTCACCAACGCAAGAATGGGCCGAGCATCAACGTCAAGGTCGTACGTGATGCTCGAATCACGCGGTTTTGGCCACATCGCGGCCGTCAGCTTCTCGGGAACGGTCTTCGGCACAAGGCCCGCAAGAACCTCGCCTCTCTTTAAGAGACCGGGTCCACCAAAGGGAGAAACATCCACGAGGACACGGCCAAAAAGCGGTTCGTAGCCCCCTACGAGTCGGTGCGGTCTTGCAGGAACCACTCGCCCATCGTCGCCACACCCGGAAGGCAGCCATGGTGCGCATCGAAGGTTGAGGGCGCGTTCAGCGACAACCGGAGCACGCTTGCATCCGCCGGGACATCCATGACGGTGGATGAGCAAAAGACTCCGACGCCTACCGCATCCATGGGTTCGCCCAAGGGACCGATTTTTGGATCGTCCGCGTGGAAGGAATAGTACACCTCCACGTTCGAGCTGATCACGTCATGGACGCCCACCGAGATCTTTTCCATCCCTTTGAGGTCAAGCGTGATGTCCCCCACGGTGGTTTCCATGTCGAAGGGGCCCGTCTGAAGGCCCACCTGCGTGGAGCTCGTCACGGGCGCAGCAACATAGTCGCCCCTCTCGTTATGATGGAGCGAAGCACTCGCCACGCCGGCTGCAAGCAGAGAGAACGCGAGGATTACGCCGACGATGAAGACGCGCATTGGTTGATCAACCCCACCCTCGTATTGCTCCGTAGGAGGTAAACCCACCTTTCCCCCGTCGGGTAGGATACAGGTCCTACTTTGACCTCTGGAGGGTTTGGTTTTCCTCCCCCCCGTTCGGGGAGGATCGGCTCCTTGTTCTCTTCTCGGTGGTCCGGGCGTTGATATCCAAGTACTGTTTGGTTTCGGGAGACCACCCGGCATCTTCACCGTCTTCTTGCATCCTGCGAACGGCTTCCAGCGTGCGCGTAACGTTCGCGTCCAACCGTTCGATCCATCGAGCAGCCACACCCTCGGGCGTGCGTGGAGCCACCTTCATCATAGCCCCGTTGAGGACAAGTAGCGCATGACGGAGCCGGATGGCTCGATCGGGGGAGAGCATCGCGTCCCTTGCGCGTTCATGGGCGTGTTGGTCTGCAAGGAGAGCAGGCCCAAGAAGGCGCCCCTCGTCCGTGATCTCGATGGCGGTCGTGACATCGTGCTCTTCGAGGGCTCCAAGCGGGTACAGGAGGATCGCCGCGGTGAGGAGGTCCTCCTCGAGGTTCGGGTAAACGGAGCAAACGGTATCGGTGAGGGAAAGGAGGGCGTGGACGCGCTCGAGTAGGCCCCCGCGGTAGGCTCGGTGGTTTCGTTTGCTTGCAGGGGCGTTCGCTATCGCGTTTTGTGTTCGTTCATCGGTCCATGGTTGAAGAACGGTTTCTCGAAGGTCCTCGTCGGTTATGGCTCGTGCACGTTCTAGGACTCCACGCATGAGGAATCCAAGGTGTCGGTTGGACCCGGGGACGAACGCGGCAGGCTCGATGGCATCGTGATCCACGGTGCTTGGGGGCTCTTGGAGGGAGAGTTCTGGGCGGCCTTTGTACTCGGTCACGTTGGCGTGTACGTTCACGACGGTTCCGACATCGTATGTTTGGGCGAGTTCTCGGGCGCGGTCTTGGCTTGGGCCCAGCCAGAGCTTGGCGGTGATCTGTCCTGTCGCATTCCCGAGAATGAGCACGAGAAGGTGCCCGTCCGCGTAGGGTTTGATCCCGCGCGTTTCACGGACGGCAAGCTGAGCGTTCACGGTATCGCCGGGTTCAACGTGGGGCAACTCCACCATCGAACCCTTGCTTGCGTTCGTGGGGGGTAGGTGTTGTCCGTGAGGTGCGCGGTTTACGGTTACGCGATGCGGTGAGCCGTCTTCGTGAGATCGTTGACGGTCTCGCTGGGTTCGGTGGCGGGGTCCAGTTCGTCGGACGCTGGGTGGTGGGTGGGGGGGTTCGTGTTGGGGATGAGGTTCTTGAGGGCTTGGGTTGCGGTTTCGGCGGTGTGCGTGATGGCGCTGAGGGTGGAATGCCCGGCGTCGATGGCGGTGTTCTTGGTGGCGTTTGCGAGGTGTTCTACGTTGTTTTGGAGGCTTTGGGCTTGGGCTTTGATGGCGCTTATCGTGCTGGTGGCTGCGGTCGTGGTCGCGTCGTGGGCGAGTGAGAGGGCGATGCGGGGTGGGTCGAGGAGGCGCTCGAGGATGGCGAGGGTGCGGTTGAGGAGCGTGAAGGTGTGTTCGTCGGCGTTTTGTGGGTCTTCTTGGAGGTCTTCTGCGTAGGCGAGGGCGGCTGCTTGGAGGTCTTGCGCTGCGGTGTCGGCATCTTCGAGTTCATCTGCGTCTGCGCGGGGTGGGGTTTGGTTTCGTTGGTTCTCGTCGTCTTGCCCGGCTTGCGCGTTTTGCGGGGTGGGGCACCCGGTGGCTTGTTGGGCGGCGTCACCTGCGTTTTCGTCGAGCGCGTACGCGGTGGCGCAGGTCCAGGTTTTGGTCCAGTTGGCTTGGTTGCCTTGCCAGCTTGCGTTCGTTGCGTTCATCATCATGCTTTGGGGGTCGTTGGCTGCGTCTTGCGTGGTTTCGGTTGCGTGTTGGAGGGCTTGGTTGGTTTGCTCTTGGGGGGTTTGTGCAAGCGCGGCGGGCGCGGCGAGCACGAGGGTAGCAAGGGCGAGCGTTGTGATGCGGTTAGCGTTCATGTTTGTCCTCCTTTTGGGCTTGGAATTGGTTGTTTTCGAGGTGGAGGGGGCTTTCGTGGAGTTGTTGGAGCGTGACGCCGTAGTGGGCGCCTTCGCCGTGGGTGTGGGCGATCGTGACGTGGGTTGCGTTGAGGCCTTGGAGGTGGAACCCGGTGGTCTCGGCGGGTTCGCCGTCCACGATCCAGCGGTAGCCGGGGGGGAGGGGGCTTTCATCGCTTGTGAACGTGAACGTGTTGTCTTTGGCGATGAGGTCGGCGTTGTCTGCGGCGTGCACGGCGTATGCGGGGGTCAGCCCGATGTCGCCTCGGGGTTTCTCGAGCGTGACATGGTTGCCGGTGAGGTCGATGTGGGCGTGTTGCGTCATGCCGTCGTGGCGGTTGTCGTCGGCGTTGACGATGTCGAAGAGCATCGATGCCCCGTGGAGCGTGTTGTGGGCCACGCGTACGTATTGGTGGTGGTCGTGGCGTTCTTCGAGGTGCGCGTTGGGTTCGCTGTTGGCGGTTTGGTCGTCGCCGGCGTGGTTGTTATCGTGGATGCGAAGCGCGAGGGTTTCGTCGTTGGTTTTGAAGATGTTGTTCTCGAGGTCGAGCGTGTGGTAGCGGTAGCTGTGGTGGCTTTGGGGGTCTAGGTCGGGATGGGGCTCGTTGCCGGGGGGGAACGTGTCGGGGTTGGCGTGGTCGTGGGGGGGGCAGGCGAGGCAGCTGCCGTGGTAGTGGCCGTGGAGTTTGATCTCCAGGTGGCCGTGGATGGTGTTGTTGTGCACGTGCGCGAGGTGGTACCCGTCGAGGAGGAACGTGACGTGGTCGGGGAGGGCGGCGAGCCCGGTGTCGCTGAGGTATTCGTCGATGACGTTGCTGGGTTTGGGGCCGATGTCGTTGTGGGCGAACGTGCCGGAGTAGTGGCGGAGTTGGCCAACGAAGGGGATCGTGTTCTCTTCGATGAGGCCGCTGGTGGCGCGTTCGGTGCGTTCGATGTTCTCGTTGACGCGGAGGTCCTCGATGTGGTTGTTGTGCACGTGCACGTGGGGGCCGTTGTAGTTGAGTTTGAGTTGGCCTTCGATGTAGTTGTTCTCGATGACGAGGGGCTTGGTCGTGTCTTGGATCTCGAGGACGCGTGTGATGCGGAAGTCGCTGATCACGTAGGGATCCTCGTGCGTGCCGTTACCCGTGATGTACCCTTCCTCTTGCATCTCTTGGAGGCCTTCGTCGGTGTGCACGATGAAGCGGTTGAACTGGTGGGGGAGTTCCGTGGCTTGGGCGCGGGTGGGGATGTCCGCGTTGGCGTCGCGGTCGGGGAAGGGGTGCTCGTGACGGGGTTGGTGCGTGGCTTCGTTGGCGGGGTTGACTGCGGGGGTGCTTTCGTTCGGTTGATGATCGTGAGCGTGGGCGTGGGTTGACGCATCGTCGTTTTGGAGGGGGTCCTCGTTGTCGAGGGTCTGGTGTTGGGCAAGGCCGAGGATGAGGAGGGCGCTTGCTGCAAGGGCAATGCATAGGATCACGAGGTGGAGCTTTCTCCCGAGCATTGCCACATCGTGACAGTGTCGGGTTATGAGGGGATTGGTTAGGTCGTTTGACGTTCAAACACCGTATCGAGGTTTCGGGGGCCGAAGGGTTTTCCAGGCCGCCGGGGCTTGTTCGTGCATGCGAGCAGCGTGGGGCCTTCGAGGCGGCATCGTGTTGGTGGTCACCCTCACGCTGGCCGCGTGGGTCGGTGCCCCGGCATCAGCGTGCACCTTGGTCGAGGAACCTCCAAGGCCCGGCCTTTTCATGCTGCACAGCGTAGAGGGGGACCCCCTCGTGTACGCGGTCGTGGAAGATCGCGTCCTTGGCGCCACGTGCGAGCTTGCCAACCCGTTCGCGTACGAGGAGCCCTACTTCGTGTGGGCTGAAACCCACGCGGCATCCTCCACCCTCCACATCGCGGACCTTCAGGACGCCTCCCACGAGGCGGAAACCGTCGATGGGCACATCTCCAACGGCATCGCCGTGTTCAACGAAACCATCGTGTACTTGATCCGCGGGGGCTCGGCATGGACCCCGCACGTCCTGGATCTTGAGGATCGAACAACGATGCCGGTGGGCATCGAGGAAGGCAACTACCTCATCGATGGACGCCTCATCGTGGACCCAAACCCCCGCTCGAACACCGTGAGCGTCTACGATGTGCAAAACGCCTCCTGGGTGCTCGACGAAGTCCCCCTCTCAGACCTTGGCCTCCCGTTCGATGCGCGCATCGCAGCCATCAGCGACCCCGCCATCGCGTTCACACAAAACGGGACCGATTTCTGGGTTTGGACCCCCATCGATGAAACGGCAAGGGAAACCAACGAACCCCTCCACGGCAACCCCCTAGGCCAATGGATCCTCGACGAGGAACACACCTACACGCTCAAGGACGGGCAACTGGTCCGAACCCACCTGTTCACCGGGGACCAACAATCCACAGGATGGCACCCCCAAACCCTCTTCGACGTGCAAGGCGACATCGCCATCCACGGTGCATACGCCGCCGCATGGGCCGGCCTCGAAGACCACGCATGGCCCCAACGCGTCATCCACGCCGAGGATGCACAACCCGAACCCGACGAAACGGCCACCCCAGGGCTCCTCACCGTCATGACCGCGATCAGTGCAGCCCTCATGGCACGCACGCAATCGGCGAAGGAGCCTCCCAGAGGCCCTCTAAAAGCCAACGAACGCTCGAAACCGAGCAACCGCGGATAACCGAGCGACCACATCGTTTAAGACCCCACGCGTGGAAGAGGGCCCATGAACCGGGCCTGGATGATCGCGCTAACCCTCCTCACCGTGCCCCTCGTCGGCTGCATCGGTGGAGACGATGCGCCCGAGCAACATGACATCGAAGCCCAACAACGGGCAGAGGTCACCGAGAGCACCGGCGGGATCCAAGGCACCGTCACGAACCCCGCCATCGAAGCCTTGGCGGACGCGACCGTCACGCTTGAGGGCATCGGTGACGCCGTGCAAAGCGCGGGGGACGGGAGCTTCGCGTTCAGCGAACTCTCCCCCGGCTCCTACGCGCTCACGTTCCAAGCCGACGGGTTCATCGGGAGCGAACGC
>PWVY01000108.1 GCA_003561665.1 Thermoplasmata archaeon | reverse complement strand
GGGGGGGTTTTTGTCTGCGGTTCGGGCCCATGCGTCGATCTTGGTGGGTGCAAGGTGGCCCATGGTTTCGAGGAGGGGTGTGGCGGCGTCGAGGGTGTTTGGGTTGGTGTAGGTGGCGAGGAGTTCTTGGAGGGGCGTGTCGGTGATCCACCAGTTCTCGTCGTCGTGGGGGTGGGCGGGGATCATGTTGTCCGTGGGCATGCGTGGGGGTGGCATGTGCGGGGGATGGTTAAGGTGCTTGCTTGAGGGTGGGGTTTGGGTGTCAAAGCCCGATGAGGGCGGTGGCGAGGAGGATCACGATGAGGAAGTTGAGGGCGTGGCCGAGGTAGCAGAGGGGGCAGAAGACGTCGAGGCGTTGGACGAGGGCCCAGATGAGGTACACGCTGAAGAGGGCCACGAAGACGGAGGCGAAGAGGAAGAGCACCCCGTAGGGGAGGGCCCCGGTGGTGGCGATGGTGATGGCGAGGGCGATGAGGGTCGCGTACCAGACGGTTCCGTACGCGGCGTTGGGTAGGCCAAGAGCGCTAGCGTAGGGGGTCTCAACGATGGTGGCGCAGGTTTTCTCTTCCATGCGGCATACGCGGGGGATCCAGCGTGCTTCGGGGTGGATCCAACCGTACGTGACGGCGACGAAGTATAGGGCGTTGGCGAGGCCAACGGTGGCCGCGGTGGCGAGCAGAAGCGCGAGGATGATGGCGAACATCATGGGATCTTACCGGTGGTGTCGACGCAAGCCAGCGGGGAGGATGGGTGAAAGCCTCTGGGGTTCACCATCGAACGATTGTTTCCGCCTTTTCAGGTGTCTTTGGCTTTCTCTTTCATCTTCTTGGAGCGTTCCTTGGCGGTGTAGCCTGTGGCGTCGTGGAGGAACGCGTTCCATGCTTCCCTGGTCTTCTCGATGTCGTCCATCTCTTTCTCGAAGTCGATCTCTTTTGGCCCTTTCTGGTCGTTGATGACCCACAGGCTCGATTTCTTGTAGTATCGAGCTTGCACGCTGCGGATGAGCTTGTAGGAGGCTTGCAACCATTCGTCTTCGTCGTGTTCGGCGGTCCGGTCTTCGACGTCGCTCACGTCCCCGAAGGATTTCTCCATCACGGATCGTAGGTCGGTCTTGGCCTTGTGGCCACGCTTCACCGGGTACACCGTCGCTTCTTCGGGCGGTTCCTCGACAGCCATGGTGGGTCCTCGCCGCCATAGAACAGCCCGCCCCTCTTGGCTCTATCGCCACAGACGCGGTTACCCGAGGGAAGCCTTGTCACGGTTCGGGGGTTCCGCTGACGTGGTGGCTCCCTTCGAGAGCCTTTTCATCCAGATGTGCATCTTCGTTTAAGGCTGCACGATGACGTTGGGTGCTCTTGACGGCGTGGCGTGATCCGGCGGGCTGCACGATGAAGCAGGAACCACAAGACGCGATGCGACACGGTTTCTCACGGGCCTGGGATGGGCTGCGTAAGCGCTTCGAGATCTATACGCGGGCTCTGGCCGCGTTCCGCATCACGGTCGGGTTCCTCATCCTTATCGACATCGTGCTCCGCTCGAGGAACTTCGCGTACTTCTACACCGAGAGCGGCGTGGTCCCTTTGGACCTTGCCGCCCATCGAGCCTCCTCGAACGCGTTCTCCTTCTACCATTACACGACCGAACCGGTCCTCATCTTGGGCTTGTTCTTCCTCACCGGGCTCGTTGGCCTCCAGCTCATCCTCGGCTACAAGACGAGGATCGCCACGGTCCTCGCGTTCCTGCTCGTCATCTCTCTAGATCATCGGAACGGGCTCGTTCTCAGCTACGCGGACACCCTGTTCCGCTTCCTGTTGTTCTGGGCCATCTTTCTCCCTCTTGGCGAACGATGGTCCATCGATTCCGTTCACCGCGACAAGACCCCCCGCACCCGCGTTGCGGGCCTGGCGACCATCGGGTACCTGGCCCAGTTCGTGTACATGTACTTCAGGAACGGGCTGCACAAGACCGAATCAGATCTGTGGTGGAGCGGAGACGCAACGCCCCTCATCATGGGGATCACCGAGATCACGATCCTGCTAGGAGACATCGCAGCCACCTACCCCACAGCGCTACGGTACGGCGGGTTGACCTGGTTCTACCTTCTTCTTGGATCCGGTCTCCTCATCCTTTTTACCGGACGATGGCGGGCCATCCTCGTGCTCATGCTCCTTATCGGTCATGCCTCGTTCGCGATCACGGTCCGCATCGGCGCCTTCCCCTTCGTCGCGATCGCCGGCTTGATCCCGTTCCTCCAAACCGTCATCTGGGACGATGCCACACGCATCCTACGACGCTGGACACCAAGGACCCATCGCTGCCTCAACGATCTGCAAGCCAAGCTACGAAGCGCCGCCCTGAAAGCCCCCACGTTGACGCTTGACTCCCCGACCATGATGAGGTGGAAACGGGCCACGGACTCCTCCGCGATCATGATCGTCGCCGTCGTTCTCACCGTGTACACGATCACCGCGTTCGCCCCCGTACCCGGGATGACAACCTCGGGCCTTGACGAACGCGTAGAGCTTCACGATCAAATCGATCACCACCTCCAACGGTTCGGCATCAACCAACCCGGATGGACCATCTTCGCGCCCGAACCCCGCACCCTGGACCGCTACTACATCTTCGCGGCCGAGACCACGTCGGGGGACCTCATCGATGTGTACAACGACCGCCCTCTCTCCGCGGACCGTCCAGGCGATGACCTCCACACTCAGTACGATACCTACCGTGAGCGCTTCTACATGAACGATGTCCGAAGAGCCGCGCTCGACGATCGCCACAACGCGCACGAGCTCCTTGCCGAGCACATCTGTCAAACGTGGCCCGACGAGCACGGTGACGAACTTGCACGCCTGAGCATGTACTACATCCGGGAACGGATCACCCTTGAAACGATCACGATCCCCGAGAATCGGGACACGCGCGCCGTGCACCTGTATGATCATGGCTGCGGGGGTCATGAAGCCGAAACCATCCCCCTTCCAGAGGCGTAGGATGGAAGCTTCGAGGGTCAAACGAATCCGGTGCCCAGGGCCGGGTGTTTGATAACGCCTAAACATGGCTGCGGGTTTGATCCTACGTGGCAAAGGATGCGGACGTGATCATCGCGGGGTCAGGCGCCATCGGGGCAAGCGCGGCAGCAAGCCTGAGCGATCGAGGGTTACGCGTAATCGTCGTGGAGAAGGAGCCTGGCCCGGGGTTGCATCAAAGCGGACGGAACAGTGGCGTTGTGCACGCCGGGTACCAGTATGAGCCTGGCTCACTGAAAGCTCGGTTCACGCGTGAGGGGGCTGATCGGCTCATCGCTTACTGTCGCGAGCATGGTGTGCCGGTTCAACGCGAGGGGTTGCTCGTCGTGGCTCGAGATGAGCGGGAGCTGGAGGGGTTGGATGTGATGCTCAAGCGGGCGGATGCGAACGAGGTCGTTGCGGAGCGCTTAGGGCCTGATGAGGTGGATGAGGTTGAGCCGAACGTGGGAGGCGTGGGGGGGGTTCATGTTCCATCGTACGCGAGTTTTGATGCAAGAGGCTATGTGCATGCGTTGGTGGGGGATGCGATCGCGAGGGATGCGGTGTTCTTGTTCGATACGCGGGTGAAGGACTGGGAGGCGTTCGAGGGGAAGGTGCGGGTGGAAACGACGAAGGGGACCTTGGAGGGAGAGGTTTTCGTGAATGCTGCGGGCTTGTTCGCGGATCGGTTGGCGGGGGAGATCGCTCGGGATCTTCGAGTGGTCCCGTTTCGGGGGTATT
>PWVY01000334.1 GCA_003561665.1 Thermoplasmata archaeon | reverse complement strand
GAGGTTCCCGTTCTCGATCTGGGCGAGGGTCCAGGGTTCGTGGAGGATGAAGATGCGTCCGTCGGGTCCGATGGTGGGTGCGCTTTGGATCTCGCCGGGGGGGTGGTAGCGCCAGTCGACGGTGCCGTCTTCGTTGATGGCGATGAGGGTGTCGGTGCCGTCGGTGAGGATGAGGGGGCCTTGGGGGACGAGGGCGGGGGGGAAGGGTGTGGGTCCGCTGAGGCGGATGGGGTTCTCCCAGTGGGGTTCGCCGGTGTCTTCGTCGAGGGCGTACACGGTGCCGCCCCAGGTGGCGGCGTAGATGGTGCCTTCGTGGTCGATGATGGGGGTGTGGAAGGTTTGGTCGTCTTCGCTGGTGAAGGTCCAGCGGTGGGCTTCGACGTCGTCGGGGCCGACGGCGAGGGTTCGTCCGGTGTGGGCGGGGTCGCCGCCGGGTTGTGGGAAGGGGGTTTCTTGGGAGCCTGCAACGGGCGTGTGGGGGTTGACGAGGAAGGGCGTGGTGGTTTCGCCGTTGAGGGTGATGCGGGTTTCGGTGTCGTCGGTGAAGGAGATGGCTTCCACGATGTTGATTTGCCAGTCGCCGGTTCCTCCGCGGGGGTTCACGCTAAGGTCGTGGTCGAGCACCATCATGCCTTCGTGTTGGGGGACAAGCGGGAGGAGCTCGGTTTGTTCCCTCTCGGTGGAGCCGTGTTGGACGCTGAGGGCGACGCGGAGGTCGTCGAGGGGGGTTTCGGCTTCGAGGTTGATGCTTAGGATGCCGCCGTCACCGGGGAGGACGTGGGGGGTTGCGGTGAACTCGGTGATGGTGGCTTCGTCGTGAGAAGAGGCATTTGCTGGGGGGGCTGCAAGGAGCAGTGCTCCTGCAAGGAGGGTGAGGAGGGCGATCGTGAGGCTTCGAAGCCTCGAGTGGGCCGCACCTGTGTTGGGCAAGATGGTGCACCCGAGGGGGCATGATGCGCGTGGGACCCTAACCTTTGCGGTCTTACCGCTTGGGGACCTCGAGGGGCCTGGGAGCGCTTGTAGGCGCCCTCTACCGTAAGGATCGGTGGAAGCTTGGAGCGTTCGTGGCTCTTTTGCTGGGTGATAGGGGGCGCTCTGAGTGGTTGAGTGGGAACGCGTGGCGTGGGAGAAGGGGGATGGGCCCGGCCCCGCGACGTTCAACCACGCCGCGGGGGCGTGGTGTGCACGAAGGGGATGGGATGGGATGCGGGTCGGGAGCCGGGTGGGCTACGAGCCCAATCCACGCATCGAGAGGGGGTATTTGAAGGCCGTGAAAGTTCGAGGGCGCAAACGTAACCGTGCGCCTGCAGGATAGGGGAGGACCCGTTCCAGCGGGAAGGTCATGGCGTTGTAGGCCTACAACCCAACCCTGTTGCATGCACCGTTTTGGGTGGGGGGTTATGGGTTGCGGAAGAGCAAAAGGGAGCGCCCGACGCCGATGACGTCGCCGTGTTCGAGGCGGGTTTCGTCGCCGCCGCGGAGCTCTTGGCTCCAGTTCACGGTGGTCCCGTTGAGGCTTTCAGCATCGCGCAGGTAGAACCCGTCGTCTTTGTGGCTGACCACGGCGTGTTTGCGGCTGATGAACAAGTCGTACTCGAGGGGCACCTCGACGCGTTGGTCGCCGACTTGGCGTTCGCGCCCGATGAACCATTGCGCGGGGTCTTCTTTGCTGCGAAGCGCGAAGGTGCGTCCTTCGCGGATGCCGCGGATCAAGATCAACTGCGCAAGCGCGTCCTCGGGGTCGGGCGTCTCGGGTTCGGCTTCCTGGACGAGGGTCCGGTCCGGGACGCCGCCCGTGGCGGTGTCCATGGCAAGGTTGCCAAGGGTTCGGACCTCTTCGAGCACCATGAAGAGGTGATCCTCGCGCGTGAAGTACTCCTTCGTGTGCGAGCTATCCCCCTGCGCGACGCGCGTGTCGATCAACCCGACGCTTTCGAGCTTGTCGATGTGGCTAAGGATGGCCTGCCGCGTCAAGGGCACCTCGCGCTCGTTCCCATCCTTGTTCTCGATGCGCGTGGCGTCGATCTCGCCCACGTTCCGAGGCGTCGTCAACTGGCGAAGGATGTCCAACCGCTGACGGTTCCCCAGCGTGGAGAGAACGTTGGACAAGCGCTCCGTGTCCACCTTGTCGCTGGAAGCCGGGTCAGGCATTCGACCCGCCAAGCGCGCCCCTCCCTTTCCATCTTTCGGGAAACGCCTGCCCGCGCTTAGGG
Organism: Thermoplasmata archaeon; assembly: GCA_003561665.1. GTDB lineage: Archaea > Thermoplasmatota > SW-10-69-26 > SW-10-69-26 > SW-10-69-26 > PWVY01. Next base: position 1,550 of record PWVY01000334.1, on the reverse strand, counting down.
AGTGAGTCGCCAAACGGATAACGTTGGCTTCCAGAAGTACGGTGCCCCTCACCACGCATAGTCCCTTACCAGAAGCGTTAACCGCTCCCATCTCAAGTGTGCTTCATGGCCTGGGCCCCCCGCGTTCCGTCGACTGGAATGGATCGTTGATCAAAGGCATCGCCGTGGACGACGGGTTGATCGTCACAGGATCCTGGCTGGACGAAGAACCAGAAGACCCCGTGCCCTGGATCCACGAAGAAACCCAAGAAGCTCCCGGGGCAACGGCAACCCTCGTGATGCTCGGAATCCTATCCGCGGCGCAAGCAGCGCAACGTCACCAGCAAGGGCGCTGACGACGCCGCCACGAACCCCATGCGATGCCCACGCCGACTTTTCACGAACCGTGACGGACGGAGGACCTTAGGAGCCTTAGCCCGTAACGAAAGACCATGGCGTCGAGAAGTGCTACGTGCATCCTCGCCCTCGGGATGCTCGTCGCGTTCTCCGGGTGCATCAACCCTACCACAGGAGATGACACGTCGTTCGAGTACGCCACAGCACCACCAGGATGCGACATAGCCCTCCACAGCCACATCGATAGACTCTATGCGAACCTCCTCGACGCCGCCGACCACGACGATTTGAACGTCAGCCTCCAAACACCAACACCCGGCCTCCCCCTCGCCTACCCACCCGGAACCGATCGGCCCCACGTGGAACTCACAGGCATCCAATGGACCCCCCACCCCCACACTACCCACGACCAAGAACACCTCCTCATCACCACCCACCCCACCAACACCGCCGAAGACCCGCTCCTAAGGGGCTCCTTCGATGAAGCACACGACCAAAACATGCTCAAGAACCTAACCACCACCTTCCTAACCCACACCACGAACCTCGACGATGACGCCATCCAAAACGCGACCGAACACTTCCTCGCCACGCACCCGGACACACGCACCGTACCAACCCACGACGGTGAACGCGTCAACCTCACCCAACACGAGATACCCCTCGATGCCCCCTGGACAACCGACACCCTCCACACCCCCACCGACCTAGCGCCCCACAACCCAGCCCCCGGGGCCACCGAGCACATCACGCTCGACCACGACGACTGGACCTACTGGATCCACCTCGGCCACGCAACGGTCAACCACACCGACCACAACGATGCAACGCTCCACGTTGACGCCCTCGACCGCGCCACCCTCACCATCCACACACCCAAGAACGTAACAAGCGACGAAGTCGAAGCCATCCTCGAACCCTACCAGGAGGCCCCCAGCGTCTCCTTCAAGAGCCTCGCCGGATGGACCCCCGATACGGTATGCCCCACCCTTTCACCGAGCCCACCAAGCGACGGGCAGGATGGCGCCGCGAACTCTACTTGATAGTCACACAATCACCGTCGCATCGCGTGGCCTGTCGCCGCACCAAGGACGCCGATCGCGAGGGGAGCCACCGCGAAGGCGGGCAGAGAGCCGATGAGGGAGGACGCTGTGGTTTGCTCCTCCGAGGGCATCTTCACGTCCACATCCCAGGATGCACTCGTGGGGCTGGCT